>JAFGLL010000077.1 GCA_016928095.1 Thermoplasmatota archaeon | reverse complement strand
CGAAGTAGGGGCGAGACAGATCGGTGTCACATCTAGCATCGCCTGGTTTGACCCCACTCTCCAAACCATCATACAAATGATCATTATAGAGATCCTCGACCCTATCCCGTTCATGGTCACACATTACCGGAACCCTTGCCACCTTTATCGTGACCTTGGTCTCCCTTCTCTCTTCTCGTACATGATCCATCTTAAAATGATCGATACCATGCAAGGAGATCAGTTCTCGACGATATTCATCATCGGTAAAACCTGTGAATGTTGGATGTACCGAGGAGATGAAAAGAATATGACCCGGATTTATCGTCAACTCGACCTCGGTGGACAATTTCCCTCATCCCTCTTTCAAGGGCATGGCATTCTCAACATAAAAATATTATCACGATCAATACATATATTATCACTCAAAAAGTAAGATATCAACATTCTCGGCATCAAGTTCCTTATATTTGACCTCATTCAATATTTCGGGGATGTTCGTATCCACATCCCTTCGGAACAATCTCCTTGAAACGGTGTAGGCCGTCATGTCATTCTCATCATAAGGGACCATGAGCTCCTCGATCCCGGCCCTCGAAAGCCCGGGGTCTATCCAATCCCTCTCGTACTTCCTCGGAAGGATCACCGGCATCCTCTTCTTGATATTGTGTATATTGGCCATCAACGGGTTCGCCTCGGTGGTCAGGATGGAGAATGTCTTTCCGTCCCTCCATGTGTCCCACATACCTGCAAGCGCGAACGCCCTCTCGCTCCTCAACCTTATCAGATACGGATATTTCTTCCCGTTGAATTCCCTGGATTCGAAGAAACCGTCCACCAGGACAAGACATCTCGATCTTTGTATGGGTCCACTGAACGAAGGTTTCCGAAATGCCGTCTCGCTCCTTGCATTCAGGGTCTGGAACCTGATCTTTCCCGCCTGCTCCTCGTCCTTCACCCAGTGGGGGACCAGACCCCATTTCACGTACCGGATATGATCCGGTTCGGAATCCAGGATGCACGGATGGTCAGGTAACCGGAAACCGGAGGAATGGTAGATGGGTTGTACAACATCGATCCCGTCAAGGCTCGACCCGAATCGGGATTCTATGTAATCCTTCATCTGTGAAAAGGTTATGTTGAAGCACATATCGGTCCGTTATAGCAAGATGGCATAATAAAGTACTTCAGTATCCACTTTCCTTCCTGCCCCCCAGAAGCTGAAGTCTTGCAAGAAGGGCTTCCAGCTGTATCCTCTCGTCGGCCCCCTCCACCAGCCTGAAATCCGCTTCACCGATAGCATCCAGCACTTTCACCCGGATCTCGTCGTCCATCGGGATGTTGAACAGTTCCCTGTGGAGCTGCGACAGGATGTCCTCTCCGGCAAGACCTCCTTCGGTCAGCAGCCTCTCCAGATTCGTCCTTGCCTGGGGGAACTTCCCCTTCAGGGACAGTTCGATCAGCTCCCCGATATCCTCCGGTCTCGCCATGGCCGAGCTCTCGTAGAGGTTCTCCGAATCGATTACCTTTGAAAAAGATGCAGCGACCTGAAGGATGTTCACGGCCTTCCTGAGATCGCCCTGTGACACATACAAGAGCGTCTCGAAGCCGGATTCCGTCACCTCGATCCCCTCACCCTTCTCTATCCGGTCAACATAGGTACGGATCTCCTCCTTCTTAAGGGCAGAGAACCTGAGCACGGAACATCTGGACTGTATCGGGGGGATTATCCTGGAAGAGTAGTTGCAGGAGAGAATGAACCTGCATGTGTTCGAGTACTTCTCCATTGTCCTCCTGAGAGCGGCCTGGGCATCGGCCGTCAGAGAATCCGCCTCGTCCAGGAATATGACCTTGAACTGGGCCCCGCCGAGGGGGGCTGCCCTCGCGAAGTTCTTTATCTTGGTCCTGACGATCTGGATGCCTCTCTCGTCGGAGGCGTTCAGTTCCTGGAAGTTATCCCTCCACGAATCACCGCCGAACAATTCCCTGACCATTGCCAGGGCGCATGTGGTCTTCCCGGTCCCTGCCGGTCCGGTCAGGAGAAAATGCGGTATGTTCCCGGACCTTACTATCGCCCGAAGTCTCTGGACGATCTCGGTCTGTCCAACGACCTCCTCGAGCATCCGGGGTCGGTACTTTTCCGTCCATATCTCCTGAAGGACCATCTCACTGGCATCCTCTGGCAACCTTCTCCCTCCTTCGGACATACTTTTCATCGTTCAACGAGGGGGTCTCCAGGAAGACCCTTGTAACCGACAGCGCCAATTCATCACCGATGACACGGGCGCCCAGACAGAGAACATTGGCGTCGTTATGCAACCTTGCCATCCTTGCCATGTACTCGTTCGTGCACAATGCCGCGATCATGCCCTCCATCCTCGATGCGGCATTGCACATCCCTATCCCCGTCCCGCATACGAGGATACCCGTACTCCCCTGGAAAACGTCCTGGGCCACCCTGAAGGCTATGTCCGGATAGTCTACAGGGGACGGATCGAAAGTACCTCTGTCCAGTATATCGTGACCTTCTTCCGAAAGTCTCCTTTTAAGGAATTCCTTAAGTTGGAAACCTCCGTGGTCCGCCCCTAAGCTGATCTTCATGAGAACCTGACCCTGCGATGAACGGAGAAGGCTATCTCGATATTTTAATTGCACTCCGGTGCCTGATCGACGAAAACCAATTCAAAGGTAAGCAGGTACTACTGTATCTGGGCGACGTTCCAGACCTCTTCCATCTCTTCAGCGGGTCCGGTGGTCAGCTCCAGAAGGGCCTTGAGCCTTCCGTTCTCGAACGTCAGATAGGCAGATTTGAGGGTGGATTGGTAAAGGCTCACTCTCTTTCCCCTCGGGGTCAGGACCTTTTCGATGATATGGAGCAGGCCCATGTTCTCGAGCTCCCTGATGCGTCTGTAGCAGGCGGCAATAGGAATATTGAACTTGATGCTAAGATAGTTCGCCGACCTCGGGATCCTGTAAGTGGCGGTCAGGATCTTTACAGCATGCTCGTCACTGAGGAGCTTGGTAACAGCAAGAGGATTCATTCCTAGGACCCCATCAATTCCTAGAACATATATGTCCAAACTTGTAAACGTGTGTCATGATTTATAACCTTTTGGTCAACCCGTCCGGAAGTATATCCACACCTTATCCAATTCCAAAAGACTAATCTAATGAAGAGGGGTTGGAGAACTGACATGATGCATGCGGCCATGAAGGGTGCGTATAAAAGGAAAAAGAGCGAGGAGCAGGCTCGCCTCGGAGCAATACTCGTCTGGTCCAGCATCGGTGTGGTATTCCTATCCCTGATGATCATCTTCTCCTACGCGATAATGCAGGCAGGGGATGCTCTGACCGAAGAAGACTTCGATCATGCAGGGGAGGACACATGGACAGCCGATATCAAGGTCGATGACCTGGGCTTGATCTCGGGCTCCATAAATTCCATGGAGGATAATTTCAGGATCCGGGTGACCGTCTACGATAGCAGGGACAATGTGATGGAGAGATATGATCAGAGGACCCCAGTGACCATCTCCGTCCAGGTGTTCGAGGCTGGAACGTACACGATAGAGATAGAGATCAGGGGAAGTTCGGAATCCTTCGAGGACCTCGATATATCGATCTCCTCCACCGGTTTGGATGTGTTGATGGCCTGCTGCGGGTTCCTGGGGTTCATTATCATCTTTCTGTGCCTGTTCATTACGGGGTCCATCCTCCTCATCGTCTCCTTCTTCACAAGGAGAGGAGAGCTACGTCAAGAACGGCCTCCCGTCCTTTACGGGCCGCCTACCTATCATCACATCGTTCAAGGGACCACTCCTGATCACTCATCCTCCCTGGATGGACAGTGGCATGTAGATTACCATGCAGATGAAAAAGACATGACAGTTCAAGGTCGGGATGAGGGGGTGGGACCATGGTAGGTCCGTTCCTTGGAATGTTCTACGGCATCCTCTCGGTCATGCTTCCGGTATTATCACTCACGGCCTGGACCCTTATCTTCATACTCTTTTTCCCGTACTCAAGGGAAGTGTTCCTGAAGATGGTCTTCCATAGAGGGACGATGGGGGCTCTCCGTTACATAATGATCGGTCTGACCCCGATCGTCTTTTTTTTCTCATCGATCACTTCCGCCGGCCTCTCCGTGCTCGGAGAGGCCGTCTTCATGGGGATCATATACATCTTCGATAGTTCGATGTCGCCGGTATCCCAGATGCTGAGCCTGATGTCCGCCGGCCCCATCGAAGAATCCATGAAGCTGGCGGTGGCCGTTCTCGTATACATCACGATACAGATCTTATGGAGGTCGAAACCGAAGGACCCGAGAAGGGACAGGGTTAGGGAGGGCATGATCACGGGATGCTTCGTCGGGGCTTCCTTCGGATTTTTCGAATCCCTCCTCTACCTGTTCTCGAACTTCATGACCCTTGCCACCGACGGACCATCCTTCGGATCGGTGGACCCTATTCTGTGGAGGTTCATCCTCGGGGTCATGATACATGCTCTCTACACGGGCATAGCATCGGCCGGACTCGGTAGAAGAACGATCACCGGTAAAGTACTGATCACCGCCGCCTTCCTCACGGTATCGGTTGTACTGCACGCCCTGAACAACGGTATCCAGGGTTTCATCGTCCTGATCCTCGAAATGGACAATGTCTTGGGATGGTTGATATCGGATATCGCTCAGGGTCTCCTCATACTGATAGGTATGGTGATCTTCATCGTTACATGGAAGGTCTCCCACCGATAGGCAAACGCCCACAAAAATGATTTTATTCAAGGAACATCGTTAGGACCATCATGCTGTATCGGAAAGGGCTGGTGATCGGTGGTTCATTGCTACTGCTGATCATCCCCGTCCTCTTCTCATATAATGGAACGGTCGCATCGGCTCTTTCGGATGACGTCGAACCCCCCCATATCACGGATATATCCTTCTCGGGGACACTGACAACGGGAGACACTTTCCGCATATACGTCACCGTATCAGATGATATCAACGTCAGTTCGGTATGGCTGGTCCACGGATGGAGCGCATCGTTACCCGCATCGTGGACCAACCTCTCCCTCACAAGAGGGACCAATAACTATTCAGCAACTCTTGTTAACCCCTCCGGTTCAAAGGACCCATTGTGGTATCGGATAGATGCCAACGATACATCCGATAACTGGGCGAACACCCCCTGGTCCTTCAGGTCGGTGACCGACAACGACCCGCCCACCTTCCTCTCTGACCTGTCTTCCGAGAACGCGACCACCGGGGACCCGTTCACTTTCTCTGCCGTGATGGACGATAATGTCGGGATACTCCTCGTCGCTGTGAACATCACCTACAATTTCCACAGGTTCTACAGCTACAACATGTCCGGTTCGGGCAACTCGAGACAGCTGCAGATCATCCTCCCCTCGGATGCCAGGGAGGTGCTCTACTACTGGTATTACTTCACGGATGGGAGCGGTAATTCCAATGAGAGCACGATGTTCAACAGGAGCATGATCGATAACGACCCCCCCGTTCTCATGGCGGACCTCACGAAAGGCCCGGCCACGACAGGAGAGTGGTTCGAGATGGGTTTTATTGCCCTCGACAACTGGGGTATCGATAAGGCCTGGGTGAGGTACGAGATGATCGGATTGTCCTCTTCGGGACCCGTGAACTATTCATTGGGGCGCTTCGGGAACAACTTCACGCATGTCATCAAAATGCCGATCAACTGGGCAGGTGTGATGAACTACAGCGCTTCCTTCATGGACACATCAGGCAATTTGATCAAGGGTAAGAATGCATCCATTGTGACCCTGGACAACGACCCGCCGGGGCTTGCCAGCGACTTGACGAACAGGATAGGTACGACCGGGGAGAACGTTACCTTCTCCATCAGGCCCAAGGATAATGTCAAGGTAGCGGAGGTATTCGTCCAGTACACGGTCTACGGGAAGACGGTCCTTCGGGTACCCATGCATCATGATCCAATCAGTCAATTGTTCAACTACACGATAAGGGCCCCCGAGGACGAGGAGGGCTCTATTGGTTATTATATCAACATCACCGATGAGAGGGGAAACGGTCTCAATACCGAACCCCAGCTGGTGCACATCTTCGATAACGACCCTCCATACATGATCTATGAGAACTCGGACAGTTATGCAGGCACCGGAGAGATCTTCACTTTCAGGGCAGCGTTCCGTGACAACGTGGGGATGGACCAGGTGGAGGTGCATTTCTCGTACCCGGATGATGAAGGCACCATCAAGATGAAAATGGTGGAAACGCTGAGCAAGGGAGGGATATACGAAGGTTATATGACGGTGCTCCCGGATGCAAGCGGTGTCCTTTCATACACGTATACGACCACCGATGAAAGGTCCAACGTTATGACCTCCAGGTCATACGAGGTGGAGATAGTGGATGTCATATTGCCCGAGATCGTGGATGTGAGGTTCATCGACAACAGGACCTCGGAGGGCTGTGAACAGCTGACAACAGGGGACGTGTACACGCTCGAGATGGATGTCAAGGACAACAAGGGAACGACAGGAGCCCGGTATCGCTTCTGGTCGATGGACGGTCATTTCGATGCAACTGGACCGATGTCCATGGGTCTCCGCTTCGAGGACAGGAGGATATTCTTTTGCAGTATCGAGGTCCCATCCAACCTTACAGGTGAGGTCATCTATGAACTCTCCGTTACGGACAGCGACGGGACCACAAGGGTGAAATTTATCGGCTCTATCCTGGTCGAGGACGACGATCCGCCCGAAATATGGGAGATCGAGTACACCAGGCCCGTCCCCCTGGTCGGATGGTTGGAAGTGAGCTTTTCAGCCAGCGACAATATAGGGATAACAGAAGTCAAGGTATATTTCCCGCACAACGACACAATTCTAAACTTCGAAGCTTCCGGGAACGGTTCCTACAGGTTCGGAGCATACCATTTTCTGGACTCCCTCAACGGGCTTCGCCTTCAATTGATCGTCTCCGATGGGAACCTTGAGACAAGGGTGCCTCTCCTCATCGAGGTCTACGATAATCTCCCTCCCTTCGTATTATCAAGCCTGACAGAATCCAGCAGATATCCCGACGATCGACCCATCCAGGTAGTGGCCAACATATTCGATCACAGCGGATGGGAACTGTATGGCCTGAGCGTTGTGAACGCCTCTTCCGGTTTCGAGATCGTGGACTACGAAGTGTCCCCGGATATGGTCACATTCTCTTTCTTCCCTCCGGAACCCGGGAAATGGGTACTTCAGATGACGGTGATGGATCAGAACGGCCTTTACACTTACTTGAGACGTAACTTCACCATCTACGACAACACGCCACCTTATTTCCAGGTGCGTACTCCGAACGGGACCGTTAAAGGTGATATCGTTAACCTATCTGTTACCGATGTGTCCGACCATTCGGAGATCGCATGGATCGAGTGGACCATCCTTGGACCCGGGGGCGAGGTCTACAATTTCCAGGATCTGGACATCATCGAGTTCAGGACAAGGTCTGCAGGTTCGTACAAGGTCACCGTCTCACTGAAGGACGGGAACGGGAACAAGATGGAAAAGACCGTCTGGTTCAATGTCGAGGAGAATAACGACGGATCCAACCCCGTCCCGGGTTTGCTGGTCCTTGGACTGATCATCCTGACGGTCCTGACCGGTATCGCCGTCCTCATATGGACCTTCAAGGACCGCATCCTGAGTACATTGAAAAGGTTCACGGGAGAGAACCTTTCGGAACCTGACCAATGATCACTTCCTTCCCATATCTGTATGGATAGCATCTTCCACGTGGGGTCATTCCTCTTTTCTTACCCTTTTCAGCTCGTTCCCTCTCACCCTCTTGAGATATCCGAGGTCCATGGCCTCCTGGAACCTGTCCATTTCCGAGAAGGCTATGGTTATCTTGTCACCCGCCCTGTACCTCGTCTTTGTGCCCCAATCCGTGAACTTGGATACCACCTTGTAGACCTCGGCCTGCTCTATGAGAGAATCGAGGTCCCTCTGACCCCTGACCTGGGAATAGTTACCGGTATAGGTACGCATCACACCATCCTTCAGTATACCTATCTTGTTGCACAGATGGTCAAGGAGGTAACGGTCATGGGTCACCAGAACGATGGCCCCCTTGTAAAGGGACAGTGCCTTCTCCACCGCCGTTCTGGAGCGGATATCCAGATAATTTGTCGGCTCGTCAAGGACGAGGAGGTTCCTCCTGCGTGCGATGAGGTGGGCCAATGAGACCCGTGCCCTCTCACCCCCGGAGAGCGTGGATATCTTCCTCTCCGCATCCTTCCCCTTTATCTCGAACCTGGAGAGCACCATCCTGACAGGGCCCCTGTTATCTTTCCCGAGGTCTAAAAGGAGCTGCTCCTCCGCCGTCAGTTCCGGATCGAGGTCATCATGACCCTGGGCGAAATATCCCACCCTTGCCCCGGGGGCGATCCAGAGGTTCCCCCTCGTTCTCAACCTTCCCATGAGACCCTGCACAAGCGTGGATTTGCCAGAACCATTCGGTCCGAATATCCCGAGCTTGTCTCCCATTTCCACATCCAGCTCTGCTTCCCGGATCACGGCCTTCCCGTCCCGGAGGACCATGAGGTCCGATGCCATTATAAGGTTCTTCCCACCCCCTCCCTTCTCCTTGATATCCACATCCATCTCCGTCCTCTGGGCCGGGCCTTCCATTCCCCCCGTCGTTTCTGCGGCCTTCTTCCTGGCCTTGGAAGTGGATATGTAGTTCCACCTCCTCTTCTGTTCCTCGACGACCTTTGCCTGGCGTTCCCTCTCCAGTCTCCTCTTCCGGGCCTCCTTTGAAAGCATCTCGTATTCAAGGTCCGTCTTCATCAGATATTCCGAGTAATTGCCAATATACCTCTTGGCCCTACCCTCCCTTATCTCCACGATAGTGGTGACGACATTGTCAAGGAAGTAGCGGTCATGTGATATCACGACAACACAGCAGTCCACACCGATCAGATAGTTCTCGAGCCATTCTATGGTCTCGATGTCCAGATGGCTCGTGGGTTCGTCCAGGAACAGGAGGTCCACATCCTTCGCCTGCACCAGCACCCTTGCGAGGAGGACCTTGGTGCGTTCCCCGCCGCTCAGCTGTTCGAAGGGCCTCTCCATGATGTCCTTTTCCAGACCGACCTCCTCGAGGGCGACCCCGGAAAAAGAAGAGAAATAATGGCCCCTGGCACTACTGTACTCCACCTGCAGTCTGGAATACTCATAGCCTATGGAAGCCCAGTCCACATCGCTCCTTCCGGGGTCCGCCATTAGCTCCTCGAGCTGTGATATCCTTCTGGACAGCTTGGACAGATGCCCGTATGGAGCCCCGATGACATCCTTGACCATGATGCCCTTCTTCAGGTCCGGGAACTGAGGAAGATATCCGATCCTCTCCGTCCTTGCCGTCAGCTCGCCGGAATCAGCTCTGAGCTCGCCCATGAGCATCCTGATCAGAGTGGTCTTCCCAGAACCGTTGTCCCCCACAAGTCCTATACGATCGCCCTTATCCAATTCGAGCGTGGCGGAGACGATCACGTCCTTTTCCCCGAACGATCGTGTAAGCCCCTCGGCCCGGATGAGCATGCCCCGGGATTCAAGGGAAGACTTAAATCCTTATCCTTTCTGGGACAGTCATGAAGACAGTTGCTCTGAACACGACGAGGCTCGTTCTTCTCCCTCTCAAAAAAGAGCACCTGATGGCCCTACACAGAGGTGTCAGGGAGCCTATTTACGGATATATCCCCCATTGGGAATGGCCCGGTCCGGAACTGCTCGAGGCGCTTCCTGTCATGATAAATGACCTGATGGACGATCCTTCATCGTTTGGATGGCACGCGTGGGCCATCATTGAGAGAGAGTCGGGCATGATCATCGGAGATGTCGGCCTCAAAGGACCCCCCGACCCGCAAGGAGTGGTAAGGTCGGGATACTCCATTGTGGGACCCTTACGAAGAAAAGTATACGCAAGGGAAGCACTGGAGACCTTTTCCGAACATGTCACCAATGAAAAGGGAATTTCAAGAATGATGGCCGAGGTCCACCCAGACAACATACCTTCGAAGAACCTCCTCGCATCCCTTGGATGGGGACATGAAAGTATCAGGGACGGTCTTGAGGTCTGGACCATCGGAAAGGATGATATCGGCAGTAAACACCTAAAGAGAAGGAAGGCAGGGGCCAAGGGAACCAACAGCGAGAGGCCTGGTGTCCCTCCCGCCTCGACAGAGCAAACTTTGGAAGGATGGAGTTCTCGAGGAACCTGAAACCGCTCGACCCCGCCCACGTATATCTTGATGTTACGATATATAAGTAGTATTGTAGCCTGATTGTCAATATATATTACTTTTTCCGGGTGTGATCTTCATCCTTCTCCATCATTTCCTCTTGGCCGCTATTATGACGGCCCCCGTCAGCAATACGATCACAACCAGGGAAGCTCCCATGATCGAGGAACAGCATACGTCCGTTACCACTTCCTCTCCCACATCCTCCCAGAATTCGTATTGCACGGTCACACTGGCGGACTCCGTCTCGCTTGGATTGAAGATGATAACATAGTAGGCCTTTTCGGGATCATAATCCTGCGTGATCGTCTTCTGGGTGACCTGTTCGTACTTCTTCTCATAATCGGTGAAGTTGTCCACATCACCTTCGGAGAGACCGACCAGCTGCTGGAAATCCTCCTGAGTATCGACTATGTATATACTGACCGGTATGTCGCTTTGGACCTCAATATCGATGGATTCGCAGTCGCTGAACGTTATCATCGGGAACCCTTCGATGGTCCTGGGTTCTATCTCTCCTTCCCATTCGACCGGTTCCAGTGCCGAAACGATCGGGACCACGAGGGTCAATAAGACCATGACCAAACCTGCAGCCATCATGCCATATCTCATATTCACACCTTCCTTTTCAATAACAATGGTATGGTCCATCAACTAAATAAAAAGATTTCAGGGTCGGGCAAAAGACCATTAACCCCGATCATTACCTCATGGATATCGTCCTATCATACTTTCCTTGCCGCCATCATCTTCCGATGAAGCCTGTCCGCCTGCAGACAGAAGGCCTCGAAATTGGCCTCTATCACCTGCGGGAAGGGCCCACCGTCGCTTTCTATCGACAAGAACGGCAGGTTCTTCGTGTTCTTCAGAACCCTGGTGACCGTCTCGTCGCTTGTTATCTCCAGCTTCCCCCTGTCGGTCATGGTCTCGTTCAGTATCGCCTCGCATACCCTGCTCGGCATGCAACCGAAAGGTCCGATGGATATCACTCCGCAGGAGTGATCGACGATGTCCGTCATCGATACACCCGTTGTTAATATGGCTTCCCCGGCCATCTCGGGCGGTATCAGGTGCTTCGCATTCCCGATGATATGGTCAATATCGACCTCCTCGTAATGGTACAGACCAGTGCTCGAGAGGAGCCTCTTTATCTCCTTTTCGTATCTCTTCTGCACGGCGTGTTTCGCCCTGTTCTTTATTATCTCCGTCATGGGATGGGGGTTCACGTTGTATCTGTTCTGGATCATCCAGTCGATATAGTACATCCATTCGTGGACCGGGCTGACCTTCGTAACGAAACCCCTTTCCGCCAGTCTCTCGTTAATGTACCTTCTCGAGATGGCGTCATGCCGAACGAATATCTCCCCAACCAGGGAGATCACCTTTGCATCCTCTATGGTCCTCTTCATAGGGACCTTCTTGAGCTCGGAAACGACCTTTTCAAGGGTCTCCCTGATGATCTTCCAATCCTTGTTCACGGTCTTCATGGTGGACCTGAGGCCGCCGAGTTCGCCCTTCACACCGGTCCTCATCACGGCATCCAGTATCCTCTTCCACTCCCGGTCGAAGACCTTGAGTGCTTCCTCTCTGTCAACGGCATTTGCCCAGAGCATGTTCCTGATATCCTCGAGAACGTCGGAGATTATCACAAGGAACCATATCTTCAACAGTGCCGCATTCCCTAGACCACCGTAACCATCCTCCGACGTCAATGCAAGGACGGCGACGTTCTCTATCCCAAGGTTCCGGACCAGCAGCTGCAGGTAAACGTGATACTGCCCGAACCTGCATGGACCGTTTGCGGTGGGCATGAAATATACCATGACCTCATCGCTTTTGGGGTCCCGGTACTTCAGGTACTTCAACATGCTCCCCGTCGTGACCATCATCGGCAGACATTCCTTGCCGCTGGTGTTGGCCTTCCCGAGCTTCAAGACCTCATCATCGGCCGGCGGGAGCGCCAGGGAGTTCACACCGATGGACCTCAGGAACTGGGCTGCGCCTTCCGTCCCGAGGTCACCCATGGAAGGGAAAACTATCCTCACCCTGGGATCGAACATGTCCAGTTTCTCTCCGGTGGAGCTTGTCACCACCATCTTCTGGTCGATGATCTCCGCTCTTGCCTGCCTGAAGCCCTTCCCCTTCTTCCCGATCCGCTCCTTCTCCTTGAGCTGCCTGTAACCCTTGAAGATATCGATCGCAGCCTCGATCCTTGTCTCCAGTCCTGCATCGGCCGTATGGCTGTCGAGCTCGAGTGTGAGCGAGGGCTTCATGCCCATTATGTCCCTGAAATAGGTTATTACATACGAATCCGGACCGCAGCTGAAGTTCGTGATGAAGGTTCCGAAAAGCTGGGGGTGAGCTTTCACCACCTTTGCGGCCTTGAGGATCATCTGTCCCATCGACCAGTACATATGTTCATAGACCGGCTCCTGATCGAAGGAAAGGAGATCGTAAGGGATCACCATCAGACCTCTTGAGGCGATCTTCTGGGGGATGCCCATGTTCGCTTCCTTGACGAAAGCGTTGTACGGTCTTCCGAAAAGGATGATGGCTATCCTTGACGGGTCCCTCTCAAGCTCCGCAAGGGCTTCCCTGCCGAGCTTCTTGAACTCCCTGAACAGCGACCTCTGTACCTCCAATGCAAGATCGAATGCCGCATCCGCCTCCTTCCTGGAATACCCAAGGTCCTTTGCGACCCTGACCATGACATCCCGTGCCCTGTCGAGCCCCTTCATCATGTTCAAGGTCTCGATTATGAGCCTGACCCCGCTCTTTTCTATGTTCTCCCTGAAGGCCTGTCTCAGATAGAACGGTTCGCACTGGGTCAGGGGACATGCCTGCGAGGCGGTGTGGCCTTTCTCGACATGTATGCCTCTGATATGCGGCAGGAAGATGTAGTCAGGCTTCTTCTTCAGCAGGTTCATGAACATACCGTGTGTTATCTCCGCCGGATAACAGAAGGGGGCCCCGATCAGGTCCGTTCCATCCTCGTCCACCTCATCGGACAGGAGCACCCGCATGCCGAGTTCTTCGAAGAACGTGCGGAACATCGGATAGTAGGTCGTCATCAGGTAGGTCCGGTTGATCCCGATGGTCTTCGCTTCTGGTCCCGGGACCTTCATCGGACCTGTATGGTCCTTGAATACCATCCTCTCCCTGCGGGTGACCAGGTTCATCCTCTCCTGGTCGTAATCTACCATGTTCCTCAAGTTGTAGTAACGGTTGCAGGCTCCGCCGAAGGGATAGACCTTGTCCTTGATCCTTATCCTTGCTATCTCGCAGTGTAGATCGCATCTCTCCTTGCCTCCCTGGCAGGTGAACGGGTCCAGATATTCGACCTCCCTCCCGGATAGATCGACAAGATCGAAGGAGCCTTCCTTGATCAGGCCCTTTTCGATCCGCTCCTTAATGGCCAGGGCCACGCCGAAAGCTCCCGCAAGGTGAGGCATCGGCGGGACTATCACTTCCTTTCCCGTCAATGCGGCCATCGCTATGGGAACTGCCCTGTTGAGACAGACCCCGCCCTGCATGAACACCTTCTCGCCGACAGGTCTGCTCCCCTTGACCCGATTGGTGTAGTTGATGCAGATGGAATAGACCAGACCGGCGACGATGTCCGTCCGGTCCATGCCTTCATGGGAGGCTCTCTTGATGTCGCTGCTGATGAAGGCAGCACATTGATCGTTGAAATTGGGGGGGTCCTGTCCGCTCATGGCAACATCCGCGATATCTTTCATCTCTATGCCGAGGGTTTCCTTGGCGGATTCCTCCAGGAAAGAACCGGTCCCCGCCGAGCATGCCTCGTTCATGGCGTAGTCGGACGGGACCCCGTTGGTGATGTACGTGTATTTTGCGTCCTGGCCCCCGATCTCGAAGATGGTGTCCACATCCTTGTCAAAATAAACCGCGGCGGTCGCGTGAGCGATTATCTCGTTAAGGATCCCTTCCGTCATGGCATGCAATCCTGCGATCTGCCTTCCGGAGCCGCAAACGCCGAGACCGACGATGTTCAAGGGCACCTTTACCTGGTCGGCCAGAGCTGCATAGCACTTTCTGGAAGCACCGACAGGGTCCCCGAGCGTCCTCAGATAGATCGACCCCAGGACAGCATTGTCTTCGGTCCTGAGCAGCACTGCCTTGGTGGTCGTCGATCCAACATCAAGACCTATTATGCAGCGGTCACCCTCCGATGCTTCCTGTAAGTTCATTTCCTTGAACCTCACGCGGTCCTGGAATTGGGACAATCTCGGAAGATGATCGAAGGAGGAACGGTCCTTGAAAAAGAGCCTGTCGATACCCTGATAAGGTCTTGTCTCGTTCTTCAAAGCCCATAAGGCCGCTCCGAGCGCCTCGAAATAGGGTGCCGAACCTGGTATGTCCAGGCCTTCTATCTCTTCTCGCAGGAAACCGGTCATTAGCAGGTTCTGGGAGGTACCGCCCACCATCATTATATCCTTCTTGGGGATCTTCTTGAGAAGCTCTATCACCTTGTGCCCCATCATCTCGCAGAGACCCGAAACGACCTGCCCCTTCGGAACCCCTTTATTGGTAGCATGGGTGCAGTCGCTCTTGCAGAACACGGTGCATCTGCTGGAGAGCCTGTGGGGATCCGCGTCCTTTCCCTGCTCCATGGCTTCCTGGATGGAGAGTCCCATCCTCCTTATCTGCTGGAGGAAGAACTCCCCCGTTCCGGAAGCGCATTTGCTGCCCGTATGGACATCGATGATCTTCCCGTTGTCATCCAGGACGTAGACCATGAAGGTCTCACCCCCCGTACTGACGACCGCGTTGTAGCGTTTCCCGTGGACGTTCACCCATTCGTAGGCGTTTTCGACAGCCTCGGGTTCGCTGATGGATGAAAGGTTGACAAGCTTCCGAAACCGCCTTCCGGTCACAGCTATCCGGTCGAAGGACCCCATGTCCTTCTTCCCGATCCTTCCTGCAAGAACGCTCTTGGGGTCCCCTTCATGGGGCTCCACCACGACATCCTCGATCGTGGGTCGTGAGCCGCTCCCTTCAAGGGACAGCTCGACCATGGTTACAGTGGAACCGCCGAGACAGATACCCAACGCTCTCATCTTCGATACACCCTTTCCATTCTTCTTCGCCCCTTGCAACGAATTAATACCATTCTACCCAAGGTCCCAGTCATCCAGATGGATCGATGGTTCCCATCGTTCGTACTTGGATAAGGGATGCCCGGAGATGATCCCGGAATATACTGGTGGGCAAGATAAGTCGAATTCTCTTATTTAACCTCATTGCGGACCTTATGACATGGACCTGACCGGTCTCGACATCAATGCCCCGATGGCTCCCATGAACCGGGCGTTTTCCGGTACAACGACCTCCACCGAGAGACCATCCCTTATCGTCCCCACAAGGCCCGAACATCGGGACACACCTCCCGTGAATACTATGATATCGGATGGGAACATCCTGAGGATCGGGCGGACCCTCTCGTAGACGGAATTTATCACCCCCTCCGCAAGCCGGTCCCTGGTGGATCCTTCCATCATCAATGAGATTATCTCTGTCTCCGTGAAAACCGAGCATGTACTTTCCAGGACCTTCTTCTCACCCTTGTGTGATCCCAGTTCGTCGATGCTCATATCGAGCATTTCCGACATCTTCTCCAGGAACCTTCCGGTCCCGGCTGCACATTTATCGTTCATGTGGAAATCCCTGATGCCCTTCTTCTCGACCCTCACCACCTTGAAATCCTGCCCTCCTATGTCCAGAAGTGTGAAGTCATCGATTTCCATGCACTTCAGCACGCCAAGGGTATGGGCCCTTATCTCCGGTATGGACCTTGCATATGGTATCCTTTTCCTGCCGTACCCCGTTGAAACGACATCGAAGGTCGAGAGAGCTTCCTCGTGCCTCCCGAGGACGACGAGTGATGTGTTCATCATGTATGTCTTCAACAGACCTCCGTGATAGAACGCGAACTTGGTGGACCGGGACCCGATATCCACCCCCACCCTTTGACCCTCTTTAAGCTCCAGAAGGAGATCCATCTCCAATGTCATCCCCCCTCCTGAAGGACGTCAAGGAAGGCCTCGAGACGGATGACCGTCCTCTCGTCCATCGGTCCGGGCAGGTTTCCCTCGAGGGTGAGGATGGGAACATCCAGCTCCTTGCGGAAGATGATATCATCGATCTGCCTGTGACAGAACGACTGGACGTAATGGACGATACCCTCTATGCCTCTCCTTTCAACCTCTGTCCTTATATCCTCGACCCTGCCGGATATATCGTATGGATAAGTGTATGCCAGATACCTTCCTATCCAATCTTTTCCACCATAAGGCATTGCGAACTGCCTCTGGACCTCGAAAAGGACCGTGTTCCCGCCCATCCCCTCTATCCTTGTGAAAAGGTCGGTTATTATCGGAGGCACCCCGATATAACCCAGCCTGATCCCCTCATCTCGAGGATCGGGCCCTTCTTTTTTCTCCAGTATGTTCCTCATTCGCGCTTCCCAGCCCACAGGGTCCGAACCCAGGTCCGAAGTGGATATCAGAGCTTGATGACATTCTTCAACTGAAACGCTGAGCTCTCTCCACCTCCTATCATCTATCTCGAGGGCCAGGGACCTGAGCTCCTGAAGTTCGCCCGATGTCCGCTCCGCCTCCTCGATCGTGCATCCCAGGAAATCACACAGACCTTCGATCTCTCCCACGAGAACATCCCTCGATCGGTCATAGGGATAGGAGAACGGATGCACCGTTCTTGATTCACTCTTCAGTGTCTGCAGAAGGGACCCTGTGTTGGAGCAGTCCCCTTGGATCACGCCCACTACAGAATCCACATCCGCCGAGGCAGTATAGAGCCCTTTGATCCAGGTGCAGATATTGCGGGGGAATCCCCTTACCTGCGCCTCCTCCACCATCAGAACGGGCATGTCCGATGCTATGAACAGATTGTTCAGATCGACCGGTGCCACGCCAGCTGCCAGGAACGGCTCGAGGGGTACCGTTGTTGTTATCCCGATCCTACGCTTTCTTGCCATGGGTCTCGTTGTAACCGAT
>JAFGLL010000076.1 GCA_016928095.1 Thermoplasmatota archaeon | reverse complement strand
ATCAAATGAGAATATAATTATCTGGTGAATTTGCTAAGTTCGAATCTGGTCGGTGAGATGTGAAAATAATGGTAGCCCCGACCAGATTCGAACCACGGTAAAATCTTGCGAGATTTCACCTGCTCGGGGATCGAAGATCCCCTCGTGGAACCAGTTCGAACTGGTCAGGGGACTATCATTTTATAATAGTTATTGAAGAAAATAATGGTAGCCCCGACCAGATTCGAACTGGTGTCGGAAGATCCAGAGTCTCCCATGCTAGACCACTACACTACGGGGCTGTGGGTTAGGGGGCGGAGATGCTCCAGGCCGTATTTTATCCTTGCGGTTTTTCGGAAAAACCCGATCAGGAGCCCTGGATCTGATGTCTAAAAGCACCCCACGGAGGAAGCACTCCACCATCAATCGATATACTTATCTACGAAAAGCGATATGAGCGGTCGATATCCATGGCAGAGGAAAAGGATGTGAAGCTCCCGTTGGGCCTGGTGAAGAACATCTTCACCTTACTCATGATCGCCGGCATACTTCTCTACGTGGCCTGGACGATCCTGATGATCGTTACCAAGGGGATATTCTTCGACCTCGGTCTCTATTCCGTCTGCATCATCATGGTCCTGATGGGGCTGGCGGGCCGTCTTCTCTACTCCCACAAGCAGAAGACGGAAGCGTGACATCTGAAGGTCGGACAGGCAGTTTTATCACTTTATAGCGCATGCACTGAATTGTCGTGCGGTCATGACAGATGAAGGGATAGAGAACCTCATTCGCCCGATCCTTGATGCAGCCAGGGAGATCGGCTCGAGAGGGTGGTGCGTGGGTACCACCGGGAACATATCCTTGATCATCGACGATCATCTGGAGATCTGGGATGTCGATCCACTCCGGTATGATACCGGTCTCTTCCTGCCGTCCCTGGAGGGGAAGATGCTCCTTTTCAGCAGGACAGGTTCGCGGATCATTGATATTCCCGATGAGCCCGAGAATAACCTTGGACTTTATCTGGTCTCAAAATGGGGCAGGCATCTCACACTTTTATGGGGCGAGGGCCCCCCGACATCGGAGTTCCTCTCCCATCTTCTGATATATGCATCGTCGGGCAACATCAAGGCCATTGTCCATTCCCATATGGATGAGGTGGATAGATCCTTCTCCGGGCCTTCAGAATACCCGTCGGGGCTTCCTGACCGAACCGGATGGATACCAGAGCTCCCCCCCGGGTCAATGGACCTTGCAGAGGCCACCGCCCGGGAGGTCGGCGGTCACGATATCATGATCTGGCACCGTCACGGTCTCGTTTCTTGCGGGGAAGACCTTGAGGACTGCCTCTCAAAGCTCGACAGGTTCGAGGAATGGGCAAGGTCGGTCCCGGAGGGGTGACCGATCAGGTGATGGCCCTCTGCCTTATGGTGTCTGCAAGTTTCGCTTTCGTGATGTGTCTTGCCGAGATATAGGAAGCCATCACAGCGGACAGAACAGCAATGGCCATCGTTATGATGAATACCATTGGGTCAACCCTTATGACGTAGTACATCAGGTCCTTGACCAGATAGGCCATGGCCCATTTCGTCGTCAAAACTCCAAGCGGCAGACCTATGATCAGCCCACCGGAGAGCAGTATAAGTGTCTCCAGAACGATCATCCGCCTTATCCTGCCCGGTTTGGTGCCAATGGCCCGCAGTGATATGAACTCCATCTCCCGATCGAGGATATTGAGGACAACGGTCGTGGATATGAAAAGGACCTCTGAGATGACCCCGAACGCAATGAAAATGAAGAACATCGCGATGAGACCCTGAAGAAGGGATTCCATCCCGTTCTGAACATCATCGGTATACATGATAGAGGAGATGGTGAAGGTCTCACGAAGAGTGCTCTCGAGCTGGTCCCTGGAATTGGTGTTCAGATCAAGGATCACCCCGTTGATGGAACCGTTCGTCTGCAGTATCGAACTTGCCTGTTCAAGGGTCATTAAAAATGAATCGTCCATGAGCTCTCCCGTTATCCCGGAGATCCTGGCTCTCATGGTGGTGTTCCCGAGGACGAACTCAACCTCGTCACCGACCCCGATACCAAGGTCCCTTGACAGGATGGATCCCACGAGAATTCCGTTCGAGGGGTCCATCCTGCCGTCTATCACGTGGAAATCCCTGAGCTTCGAATCGGATCCAAATGCCTGAACACGTGCGAAATCGAGCTTCCCCTTGTTCATGACCGAAACGTGATCGTCCAGGATGACCTCGGCACCGGTCCCCTGGAACCCCGGACCTTCCAGAAGGGTCCTGGCCTCGTCCCCCGGGATGGGATCGACCAGATTTGCCTTGAGGTCCCATTTCTCGTACTTCGAATAATTGTCCTTCAATGGCTGCAAGAATCCGAGAGCGAGCGCAAGGCATGAGAACACGAGGAGCAGGGAGACACCAAGGGAAAAGACCGTGATGCCCGTTCTGAGCTTGTGTCTGCTCAGGTTCCTCATGGGGATCCTTGGAAGTATTGGCCTCTTGTAGGCGATCAGGTCGAAAAGACGTTCGAGGATCGGTTTTTTGGAGAAATCGAGGGTGTTGTACTGGGAGGTCAACGCCTCCCTCGGCCCCACGCTCACGGCTTTCAGCGACCCGAGGAACGCTCCGGCCGTCGCGATCGAGATGCCTATTAGAGAGAATATCAAAATGTACAGCCAGTAGATGTCCAGGACGGGGTCCGCCAATCCGATGATATTGGCATATTCGGACACCGTGAGAACCGATATCCCTATCCCGATAGGAATGCCCAGTAACGCTCCGATGGAGCCCATGAACAGCCCGAACAGCGAATAATGGGCGATGATGCTTCTCATCCTGCCTCCGAGCGCTCCCATGACCCCGATGTATGCTCTCTGGGAGGCGATCAGCCTTGTCATGGAATTGTATATCACAACAGCGGTCACCACCAGTATGATGGTGCCGAATATCCACCCCATCTGGCCCATCGCATTGGCATCCGTCCTCGAGAACAGGTAATCGTTCTCCTGTGTCCCGAGAAGGGAACTCGTTATCCTGACGCCATTTCGGGTCAGATAGGATTCGAGGGCTTCCTTCACCTTCTCCTTATCGGCTCCATCGGACACCCTTACCAGGAGTTCGTTGCATGTATCGTTTCCCATTCCAAGGACGGACCTTGTCATCTCGGATGTGGTGAATAGAGGCAGCAGAAGGGACGGTTCCGGCCACCCTTCGTTGCTCACGACGTAGATATACTCGGGGGAAGCGGCAATTCCGACTACTACCAGGTCGACGGTAATGTCGGAAAAGTAGACGGTGATCGTGTCACCGACCATCACGTTGTTGGCCTCCGCGAAAAGGTGTCCAACGAGGGCCTCCCTGGCGTCGGGGGAGCCGATGGACCTTCCCTTCACGATCTGGTATCCGTTTATCTCGGAATACGGTTTGTTCTCATAATAGGGAGCGGAGAGCCAGTGGGTCTTGTATCTCTCCGATCCGAAATCGACCTGGATCTGCATGAATGTCCTCTCAACGACCGTTCCGACACCCTCGATCGACCTGATCTCATCGAGGTCCAGGACCGTCATGTCGAACTGGATGTCGATGTCCTCGTAATTGGTGACCTCCAATCTCCTGTCGAATGAGTCGAACGCATCCTTCGTTGCATTCACAAGGCCGATGCCGAGGCCAACCGAAAGGGCGATCGCGATCACGATGGATACGGTCCTGAGCTTGTGTCGGAGAAGGTCCCTTGCGGCCTTCCTCACCAGGATGATCATTCTTCCATCACCTTCTTGGTCCGGGGACCGTTGAACTTCTGGGTCGATATCTGGCCGTCCATGAGGTGGATGACACGGTCCGCCACATCCGTGATGGAGATGTCGTGGCTGACGACAATGAAGGTGATGCCCTCCTTCCTGTTGAGGTCCCTCATGAGCTCGGCTATCTTCTGACCGGTGACCCAGTCGAGATTGCCCGTGGGCTCGTCTGCAAGGACTATCCTCGGTCTCTTGACAAGTGCCCTTGCTATGGCGACCCTCTGCTGCTCCCCACCGGAGAGCTGGGACGGGAACATGTTGGCCTTGTCGGGGATCCCCACAAGGGAAAGGGCTTCCCTGCTCCGATCCATCATATCTTTCTTATCTCCTGCCATCTCGAGGGCCAGAGCAACGTTCTCGGCAGCCGTGAGGGACGGGATGAGGTTAAAGAACTGGAAGATCCAGCCCACCTTGTTGCGTCTGTACTCCGAGAGCCTGTTCTCGTTGTAGGACCCGATATCGTTCCCTTCAACGGTGATCTTCCCCTCCGAGGGGGAGTCTATTCCTCCAAGGCAGTTCAGAAGTGTCGTTTTCCCGGAGCCGCTGGGACCCAGGATCACGAGGAACTCTCCCCTACTCACATTCAGGTCTATCCCTCTCAGGGCATTGACCTTGACCTCTCCAAGTTCGAAGGTCCTCGTCAGACCCTTCGTTTCGATGATGATCTCCTTGCTCATTCCCTTACCTCCTCGCTGAACGTCACATATGTTCTGATAAACTCCTCCCTGAGAGCTTTCAGGTCGAATTCCCTCCCGGTCTGTTTGAGCATGGAATAGTAAAGCGCCATACCGTCCATGTTGGAAAGGAAGATCATTGACTTCATGTACGGGTCCTTCACACCCATCTTCCCGTAGATACCCGAGATCATGTAGGTATACTGCTCAAGGAAATCCAGCCAGATGGAGTGGTCCTCCTGTCTTCTCATGGATTCATCGAATATGGACCAGAAGAACCTCGTGAACCCGATATCATCTTTCATGATGTCGATCATCATGTCTATGAAGTTGATCAGGACCTCTTTTGGGGATGCATCTTTCTTCAAACCTCGGAGGAACATCGGTTCCATGTTGTTGGTCGCCCACCAGATCAGGGTATCCCTTGCCAGGGCGTATTTGGAATCGAAGTGATGAAAGAGTCCTCCCTTGGAAACACCTGCCTTGACGACGACCTCGTTCAGGGACACCTTATCGTATCCTCTTTCCGAGAACAGCTCGAAGGCGGTCTTCATGATCCTATCCTTCATATCGGATCCGGATGTCATCGTGTTCCCTTCGTCTTAAAGACCGACCGGTCGGTCGGTATTGTGTATGAAGAAGTATTATTTAAAATCGTTTGAAAAAAAATTACATGATCGAAAGACCACGACCTGGACCGATATGTAAATGATCGTACCACTCTTAAACACCTGTTCCAAAATCCGTTATATATTCCTTCATCATAGAAAGGTGTGGAGCATCCCTCCACAAGGAGGTCAACAGAGATGAAAACAACCACAGCGATTATAAGTGGTCTGTTCGCTATCATGGTGCTGGCAAGTGCGGTCATCATCGTGGTAGCCGACGAATTCGCGGCAGCAGACCCCGATGAGGAAGGAACGGTAGAAGCAAACGAAGAAGGTCTCGAATATATCAGCAACGACACCGGAACGATTGATGAGGAGACGGCCTTGGAGGAGAATGTCCCATACGATCTCGAAGGACCATACTGCGTGATGGTCCTGAACATGGGGCCAATGAGGATGATCCTTGTCTTCCCCTTGAACGAGACCTATGCGAACGGTTCATCCGAGGGACTGCCGGTCAATATCTCGGGGATCTTGGAATGGTTCAAGAACTGGACATCCGGCTTCAGGGACCTCGATCCTGCAGGCTGCAGGGATCGGCCAGAAAACCGTACCCTTCACCCGGATAGACTCAACTGGACCGAACCCAGGGACGGGATGACCAACCGGTCATATGAAAGGGATGGTAACATGACCATGGAAGGCATGATGGACCACAGGCATCCGGACCCCCGGATGGGCAGGATGAGACATCATGTATGTCCCACGGATTGTATAGAGGCCGAAGAGGCTTGAACCCTATTTGCCTTAATGAATGAGTGTTCATCCGGGATCTCCTACCAAGCTTGCGGATCCATCCTCCACCTCTCCCCATTGGACGAACGCCGTTGATACCGGATAGAACATCTCCGAGGGCCCGACGGGGCCCTCACTCTTTTTTTTTAGGTCCAACCTATCGACGTACTTCTCGGCAAAAATCTTGACATCACACTCGCCTGGAAGCACCTTGCCATGTACTCCTGAAGAGGGACCCTGAGCTCTCTTTCCTATTCGGGATCGGGGTTCGAAAACCAGTTTCGATCATCGGCTATTGACCATTTCAAAGGAATGATAATGATATCGGGAGGAACGGTAAGCCCCACGGAACCCTTCCCGTTCTTCCACTTCGTTTAAGTAGATGCGGGTATCATTACCAGACGGGAGAAGAAATGGAGCCTTACAGAGCTGTCCTGATACTGCTGGCCTGTATATTGATCTCACCCGCCACTGCGATCGGAACAGGGGATGGAACCGAACCGGGGCATTCTCAGACCTCATCGATGTCCTCAAGGGCTCCCACGTTCACCAACGTTTCCGAGGATGCGGGCCTATCGGGGTACCAGGGGGACAATCTCGCATGGGGAGATTACAACAATGACGGATATCTCGACCTCCTGGTGAGGGGCCCCTCCTCCAATTATCTGTTCCGCAACAACGGCCCGCCGAACTGGGATCTCACAGAGGTCTCCAATGGTTCGGGGGTCAACATCTCAAGGGGTTATTCACAGTGGGCCGATTACAACGGTGACGGATATCTGGACTTCTACACCGCAGGGGACGATGATCATCTCTTCCGCAATAACGGACCCCCGAAATGGGATTTCACCGAAGTCACCTCGTCCGCCGGGAACCCGTCCGACGGTCTCCCCTCGGAAGGGATCGCCTGGGGGGACTACAACAGGGACGGTTACCCGGACATCTACACGGTCGGGTGGAGGAAACCCGGCGACCTGCAGATGCCGTATCCAGGCGAGATGGACCGGTTGTACCGGAACAACCGCGACGGTACCTTTACCGATGTGTCGATCTCCGCGGGTCTCCATTCCAGGGACACTTCCTATGCCGGTATGGGGGTGGTATGGTGCGATCCCAACGAGGATGGATGGCCCGATATATATGTCAGCAATTACCACCTCACCCCCAACGAACTATGGATCAATGACCGCGACGGGACGTTCACCGAGAGCGCCGTTTTGTACAACCTTACCGGGAAGAAGACGTACTACCAGGGAGATTATTACTACGGACACTCCAATGGTGCCGGGTGGGCCGACTTCGACAACGACCAGGACATGGACATATGGGTCTCCCATCTCGCCCACAAGGACGATGAGAGATCAGGGATGAACCGCGGTTACTACTGCGCCGATTCCCAGCTGTTCGAGAACTCCGGCCCTCCTGATCTCGAGTTCAAGGACATAAGGGTCCAGGCGGGGATACCGATCACCCCCTCGGGTACGATCGTCCAGGACCCGGACACGGGGGACTACATGTGGAAGGACGAGGACTATTTCGGGGTGGGCTGGGGCGACTATGACAACGACGGTGACCTCGATCTCTGGGTGCCCCAGGTGAAGACATATTCCTTCTGGGACCATTCATTTCTCTGGGAGAACGACGGTGACAGGACCTTCACGGACCGCACCGATGCCTCCAACCTCAAGGTCTGGTCCAATACCGGCGGCACATTCGTTGACTACGACAACGACGGTGACCTCGACTTCTGCACTGAGGGTACCTATCCATACAAGGGCCCGAGGGAGCTGCACCTCTTCAGGAACCCCGGCAACTCGAACCACTGGCTCGAGTTGGACCTGGTCGGTGACGGTGGCCTGCACCAGACCTCCACGGATGCGACCGGTACAAGGGTGGTGGTCAGATCGGGTGACCTCACCCTTACAAGATATGTCGGGGGGGACTGCGGCGGGCACGGTTTCCAGCAGCCTCAGAGGCTCCACTTCGGTCTGGGCTCAAAGAGCACCATCGACGAGATATGGGTATACTGGACATCCGGCAGGATAGAGAAGCTCTCGGGAATGTCCGTGGATGCCAGGTACACCATAGAGGAACCCACCACCAAGGAGGTCGCAATGACCGGCCCGGACCTGTTCGAGGTCATGGAGGATGAAACGTCACACATCGACGTTACCATCACCGGCGCTGCCGTATCGGAGATGTACTGGGACCTTGACTCCGACCGTGTGTTCGAAACCCCGGTCACCTCCGGGAGCCTCTCTTTGAACTTTTCCGAGGAGGGGAAGAAATGGCTAAGGTTCAGGGTGAAGGACACATACGGCACCTACTGGGACCTTGAACCGATAAGGGTACATGTATCGAACGGTCCTCCCTCGGTCCAGATGGTCCCGAACCTTGACCTCCTGGAAGGCGATGAGCATACGTTCTCCCCCTTGGTATTGGACACACCCTCGGACCTCTCGACAATGAACTACCTCTGGAAGGGGCCCTCCGGGGTCGAAGAACCAGGCGGTCCGAACAGGACGATCCTATTCCCCCTGGTGGGCACATACCAGATCGAGGTCACCGCCACGGATGATGACGGAGTGTCCGCATCTGCCTCCACGATAGTGAAGGTCGTCAACCGCCAGCCCTCCGTCAATTTCACCTTCTCCGGGGACCCCGTGGAGGGCAGCAGGCTGACGTTCAACGCCGTGGGTTCAGATTCCCCGGCAGACATGGAAAAGCTGGAATACAATTTCCATTCCGGGGACGGACGTTCCACGGGCTGGGGAAAATATACGCAGGCCACTTATTCTTACGAGGCGGGGAGCTACAGACCGGCGGTGGAGGTGAAGGACAGGTTCGGAGATACCACCGCCGAATATATCGACCTTGAAGTTGAGAACTTCGTTCCCGTGATGACCCTGACAGAGACCGATCTGGTCCTGGACGAGGACGAGGAGCATCAGTTCGAGGTAGTCGTCCACGATCTCGACATCGACCTTGACGACCTCGAGGTCCGATGGGACTTCGGGGACGGGACCGAGACACCATGGAAGAAGGTCTTCAGGGAGAAGCATACCTACACCAGGGCCGGACATTATACGGTTGTCGTGAAAGCAAGGGATGATGACGAGGAGGCCCCGCCGGGTATGATCAACGTCACGGTACTCGATCCACCCCCCACCATTCTGATCGACAGCATCATCGGTGACGGCATACTGGAAGATTCGGCCTATACCTTCACCGGTTCCGTCGAAGAGAACCCATCGGACGAGAGATATGTAGAGGTCCGATGGGACTTCGGGGACGGAAGCTTCACGGACTGGTCCGATGGTGAGATAGCGGCCACTCACACGTACGTCAGCGATGGGGTGTTCCGTGTCATATTGTTCTCGCGAGACGGCGACGAAAATGAGTTCAATACGACGATGGAGGTCACAGTGAAGAACGTCCCCCCGAGGACGGACCTGTCCGTTTCCCGCCTGAGCGCCGACATGGACGAGGTATTGACATTCTCAGCAGAGGGATCTACAGACACACAGAGCGACCGCGGCAGCCTTCAGTTCGAGTGGACGATCGATGATCTCACATTTTGGGGGCCAGCACGCATTCAGCATGTTTACAGGAGCTCCGGGATGAAGAAGGTCGAGGTGAGGACCTTTGACGGTACGGACCACGGCAGCGTCAAGACCGGGACGATCAATATCAGGAACCCTCCACCTCAGGTGAGCATGGAGGCACCGGAGAGTGCCTATGTCCAACAAGTGGTGGTGTTCGACGCTTCCGGGACCTTCGACACACCGACCGACCTCCCCAACCTGACATATACCTTCGATCCAGGAGACGGGTCCGGGCCGTTGTCCGTTGTCTGCCCCATCTTCAACCATACATACACCAAGCCAGGCAGGTTCACGGCTGTCCTGACCGTCTTCGACGGGGAGAACGAGGCCTCACTTGAGCATGAAATAACGGTGGTCGAAGTACCTTCTTCGGGCGGTTCCGAAAAGGGGAGCGGCGCCCTGGTGCTCTTGATAGTGGTCGGAGCGATCGCTATCATCCTGATAGCGGTCCTGGTCATGGTAATATTACTGGTCAAGAAAAAGGAGGCAGCCGGACCGGCCCCGCAAGGCCCGTATCCACTTCTTCCGGGAGCCCCCATGGGACAGATCCCTCCACCGGCTGCTCTACCTCCGGGACCTGTTCCTGCTCGACTACCCGGTCCCGACGGACCGGGTATTCCACCCGCCAGGAACCCCCCTCCTCCCCCGCTCCCTCCTCCAGGTGATCGGGGTCTATAGAGGCGTCCGGACCGGGATATATTTCATATCCTTTCAGATCAAGGTTGTCCAAGAGCTGTTCCAAATCTGGTATATATCCTGTGTGTCCATACTTCTCTATCCGTGGAAGGTGTGCCCGTGAAAAATGAGGAGAGCCTCAATTTATGGCCCTGGCTTCTGGTCTTTATCAATGCGGTCCTGATACTCGGGGTGGTGGCCGCGACGGGATGCATCGATCTTATTCCAGTGGGCCAGGGGGGTAACATCGGTCCGAGTGGACCTCCCGAAGGCCTCAGGGTCTCCCCCGAGGTCAATGTCACTTCCACGGATTATTCTGGCAACCCGTACAGTGTTCCGTACCAGGGAGTGCATGACAGGTTTTCCTCTGCTTACAACGGTTCCGACCTGTCTGTCGCGCTCCGGGACAGGCTCATAGAGGTCATGGAGGAGAAGGCCGATGACCTGGGCGAGAACGGAACGGTCCTCGGATACTGCATCGAGGAGACCTACGACGATATGGATGCAAAGCCCTACAGGATACCCACATACGCGGAGAAATGCCTCTGGATGGGGGAGGATGTCTGGGCTGTGGCTTTCAACCGCTGTAATGGCTGGGAGGGCGGGATCGGTCATTTCGACCTGTTCTTCGTATCCATCGAGGACATCGAGAACCTGTACGTGACCGGATGTTTTGGCTGCAACTCCACTTCCCCTATCGTCGCTGAATACCACTGCAGATAGGTCATCTCCGACATGATGCAGGAAAAGAGGGAGCTGAAGGATATCTGTCCGCTCTCCGAAATGTAAGATGATACCCGTTGGCCCTGCTACAGATTTATACCAAGTGGGCATATATCCGACTGCCGGGTGATAGGATGCTCATTCATACTCAGTGGTACGGGACCTTCGTTCTGGAGGACAGCGGCGGCGGTTGGAAGGTCATAGATTTTGCAGGGGCTCCCAAAGATGCGAAAGTGATTGCTGCGGAGATCGGGATGATCAACAACGGAGAGGTCCTGGACCGCGAGAAGGCCCTTGCAGCCTCACATGTCATCACGCATATCACCGAGGAGCGGTTGAGGGCTCTTGAAAGCGGAGCCATGATGGTGGAGATCTGGGACATCGAGGTTCCGCCTGCCCATGTAAAAGGTTACGGTATGGACCTGATCATCGAGGCGAACGCCCTCAAGGCCTCGGTCAAGAGGGCGGAGGGTATCCATGACGGTAATATCATGTCCGCCGTGGGAGCCCTCAAGGACATCGATTCCGCACTGAACCTTGTGCAGGAACGGCTCAGGGAATGGTACGGCAGGTACTGGCCGGAGATAACCCCCCTGCTGGAGGATCGGGAGCTTATATCACTTCTGGAAACGGATGCAGACCCTGGAACGATCAAAGGGATGGCTGCCTCTGACCACCCCCTTCTCAGCGAGAGGATCAAGGCCATTCCTTCTCCCTCGGTACACACAGGCGTGTCATTTTCAGGTATCTCCGGGCTTGCCGCCCTGGAGAATTCGCTCTGGGCCTCCCGGGAGAGTATCGAGAGATACGTGGAGGTGGAGATGGAGACCGTTTCCCCCAACCTTGCAGTCGTCGTGGGACCCCTGGTGGGTGCAAGGCTGATCCATTCCGCAGGTGGATTGTCAAGGCTTGCAAGGCTCCCTTCCTCGACGGTTCAGGTACTGGGAGCAGAGAAAATGTTCTTCAAGTTCCTCAAGGAGGGAGGGAAACCCCCGAAGCACGGGGTACTCTTCCAGCACCCGTGGGTCCATTCACTGCCCGTGCAGAAAAGGGGCAAGATGGCGAGATCGTTGGCGTCAGCGGCCTCTCTCGCTGCCAGGATGGATGCCTACGGCGGAGGCGATCCCTCCGGTATCAAGCAGAGGATCGAGAGGAGGGCAAGGGAGATAAGGGAGATGCCCGCAGGGAAGAAGACCGGCGGAGGCAGGCAGCCTCCTTTCCGGGAGGGTTGGTGGGCCGGCAAGACCCGGCCTGCCGATGATAGAAAACGGCACGGGAGAAGGAGGAGATAGGGTTCTCCCCGGAGCTTCTATGCACCCTGCTGCTGTTCTATGATATCCATCATGAGGGCGGTGGCGACTATCAGCCTTCTGTCGACCGCACTTGCATCCTTGATCGTCAGGAACCAGGTATCTCCGATGATCTGGAAATTCTGTTTTGCCTCAGCGATGATCCGTCCGTCCACGGAGAAGTTGTAGGTCTTGGGGACGAATGACAGGAACGCTATGAACCTCCTGAGGATGGCAAGCGCACCACCAGCTTCCTCCACCAGAGCGATCTCGTTACGTTTGGGACCGAAGACCTTCCAGGTGTCCCGAAGAATGGATTTCAGGGCTTTCCGGCCGACATATCCCACCTTCTTACCGGTGGTGGGGTCCGTGACCGCAAATGTCCCGGACCAGTCGAGGATCTGCTCCTGTTTTACCAGAAGGAGCTCTTGGTCCATGCTATCGCTGGTGTAGATCCTGATATCCTCCTTCAGCTTGAATGCCTTCTGATGGCAGAAGCCTATCCTGTTCCCGTCCCCGTCCTCTATGAAATATTTCCTGCCGATGGCCAGTACCTTCTGCTTTATGACATAATGATCTCTATCCCACAGACCCATGAACATTCAGCCTCCGAAATGACATCAACATCATGCTATTTAATACCCAGACTGATGACACCTATCAATCTTTATAACCGCCCAGCCCCTTTCCGATGATGATGATAGAGCTTCCCCGCGGCATGCACAGGAGGGTGATCGAGGCCTTCGACATCTGGGGGATACAGGAGCTCTATCCCCCCCAGAAGGATGCAATGGGACCGATCGCAAAAGGCGAGAACCTGGTGGTTGCCGTCCCCACTGCCGCGGGGAAATCGCTGATCGCCTACGTTGCCATTCTCAACCGTTTCTTCAGGAAGGGGAAGGCGCTGTACGTTGTTCCCTTGAGGGCCCTGGCCTCCGAGAAGTACGAGGAGCTCTCGGAGCTTTCCGGGCTCGGGCTCAGGGTGGCGCTGTCCTACGGAGACTATGACGATGAGGACAAGCGCCTGGAGCACTACGATGTGGTGGTGGCGACATCCGAGAAGGCCGACTCCCTTCTCCGGCACAGGTCCGGGTGGCTCAGGAACCTCAAGGTGATAGTGGCCGATGAGGTGCATCTCCTCAACGACCCTGGCAGGGGCCCCACCCTTGAAGTGATCCTCACCAGGTTCAAACAGTTGAACCCCGACGCTCAGCTGATATGCCTTTCGGCGACCATAGGCAACTCCACCGAGATCGCCGGGTGGCTGGGGGCACGATCGGTCACATCGGATTTCAGGCCGGTGGACCTCAAGGAGGGGGTGGTCCAGGGTAATGAGGTCACGCTGGAAGACCTCGGCCGCATCGAGTTCAGGGCCAGGACCGGCAACACTCTCAACGATGCGGTCCTTGACGGGATACTGGATTCCGACGATGGACAGGGTCAGGTTCTGGTCTTCGTGAACACCAGGAAGAGCGCCGAGACCACCGCTCTGGAGATGAGCGACATACTCTCCGGACACCTGGGCAACGGCGACCTCTCGGAGCTCAGGTCGATCTCCAATTCCATCGGCGGGTCCGAGGCCAGGGTCATAACGAAGCTCAGGAAAGCGGTGGCCGGAGGTGCGGCTTTCCACCATGCAGGTCTCTCCAACGAGCACAGGAAGAAGGTGGAGGCGGGTTTCAAGGCTCGCAGGATCAAGGCCCTCTACGCGACCCCGACACTTGCGGCCGGTATCAATCTCCCTGCCCGAAGGGTCATCGTCAGGGACTGGACCCGTTTCGAGACCTGGAACCCGAGGGCTCCGATACCCGTTCTGGAGATCAAGCAGATGTTCGGGAGGGCGGGAAGGCCCAGGTACGACAAGGTGGGTGAGTCCTGGGTCCTTGCAAGGAAACCCGAAGAGGTGGACCTCCTGATGGAGAGGTATATCTGGGGGAAACCCGAGGAGGTCCTGTCCAAACTCGGGGCGAGGCCGGCGCTCAGGATGCACATGCTCTCATCCTTCGCCACCAACTACGTGAAGGACATGACCGAACTGTGGGATTTCATCAAGGCCACGTTCTATGCATACCAGAACGACACATGGAAGATATCCACCGATGTGGAGGAGCTCATGGAGTTCCTGGTGGATGAGGGTTTCCTGCGGCGTGGCCCCGAGATGGTTGAGGCCACGGACTTCGGCAAGAGGGTCGCAAGACTATATATCGACCCCCTTTCGGCGGTGGTCATAAGGGAAGCACTGAGGGCAAGTCCGAAGAAGGTCACACCATTTTCCATACTCCAGGTGATATGCGACACACCGGACGTCCCCCCTCTTTTCGTGAGGGGGAAGGAGTCCGACCACGTCACGAATTACATGTATGCCCACCAAGACGAGCTCCTCATCCCGATACCCGAGGAGGAGGAGGAGTACGAGTGGTATCTGTCATCGGTGAAGACCGCCATGTTCCTCCTCGAATGGATCGGCGAGAACGACGGGTCGGTCGAGGCGGGGGAGGACCGCATCGAGAGCCTCTTCAACCTTGGCCCTGGAGACGTTCGCAACAAAGTGGAGACCGCGGTCTGGATACTCTATGCCATGAGGGAGCTGTCCCGACTCTTCGGTTCGGGGATGACCTCGGAGATAGACAAGGTTGCATTGAGGGTCGAGCACGGTATAAGGGAGGAGCTCCTGCCTCTTGTCCAGCTAAGGGGGATCGGAAGGGTTCGGGCCAGAAGGCTTTTCGAAGCAGGTTACCGGTCGGTGGACATCATAAGGAAGGCCAAGGTATCACAGCTGGCACAGGTGAAAGGGATCGGAAGGCAGCTTGCCGTCCAGATAAAGAACTCCATGGAAGCTGGTGAGGGACCCATGGAAGAGGAGGGACCGGAGGAACTTGTTGAAGATGTCGGCCCCCAGCAGACTCAGTTGCTCGATTTCGTGGAATGACCGGGGAAAAACTATATTCCGACGGTCCGTATTTGGACCACATGGAGGGCTCGACTCTTCCGGGTCTCGTCAAAAGGGCGTTCTATTTCTTTCTGCCGGTGGTATCGGTGATAGTGCTGGCGGGTATACTGTCGTTCTTTGCAACTTTATCCGACACACAGGTAGAGGCAGCCGTATTCACGACCGAGGAGGGTGCGGGGGCGGGAGAGCAGGCCACAGCGAGCCTGGGGAACATGCTGCTTTTCGTCATCCCTGCGATACTGGGCAGCTTCCTGATAGTGGCCGTGATACGGATGGGAAAAAAAAGGCTCCTGAAGAACTTCTTCAGGGCAGCTCTCTCGGTGGCCACCGGCATTATACTGGCTTTCTTCCTGTTCAAGCTGATCGAGGCACTGTTCCAGAGGGTATGGTATGTGCTGCACGTGACACAGCCCTTTGAGATGGAGATCTACACGGTCCATGACTTGTACAATGGTGGCACCTACCTCATGTTCCTCATAGCGGGCCTTCTTTTCGGATACGCCGCCGGCTCCATAGTGCTGTCAAGGGGTTTCACAAGGAAAGAGCGCAACTACGCCCTGATAACGATCTCCGCCTTCATGGGGGCTTTCATGGCGGTCATACTCCCCACATGGACCGTGATATTCCTCCTGTTGGCCCTTGCCATATGGGACATCTACGCCGTGTTCAAGGGCCCCATCAAGGATATGGTGGAGATGGACATGCAGGGGAACCTGATGGCGAGGTTCGATCCCCTGGGGGACGATTCCCAGGATTTTCCCTTCGACCATCTGACATACGATGCGGGGTCCTGGCAGCTGGGGATAGGGGACCTCGTGTTCTATTCCGTCCTTGGTGCGCATTCGCTTTACTATTCGACCATATACATCGCAGACCACGGCTGGTGGATGATGCCCTTCTTCTTCATTCCCGTGCTGATCGCGATACTGATAGGTTTCGCCTACACCATCTACCGGCTGACAAGGGCGGAAGGCTCCGGAATATTGCCCGGTCTTCCGATCCCCATGTTCCTGGGGGTCGGGGTGTTCATTCTGATGATGGTCATCGCAAAATGGGCGATATGAATCCGTTCCTTATCGATATCTCAAAGCAGCTTTTTCGAGAGCTTCTCGATCATGTCCTTGGTCATCGTGGCCAGATCGTAGGAAGGTTTCCACCCCCACTCCTCCCTGGCCGCT
>JAFGLL010000075.1 GCA_016928095.1 Thermoplasmatota archaeon | reverse complement strand
CTATCTTGTTGTTGCCTCCGAGATCGAGCAGGACCTCGGATGGATTTTCGCCAGAGACCGGGTCCTTTTTTCCGGTGATGTCGAACACCATGAAATCGTAAGTGGCGTTGTTGTGAACGAATATCTTGGCTGAATTGTTGTAATGCGACTCCCCTATCTCGACCTCTTTGCTCGTCATGTTGACAAGACCGGACCCGTCATCGAAACTGAAGTTGTCGTTAAGAATGGTCTTGTCCTCGCCCATCACCGATCCGGTAAGAGCCGTAGTGGTCAAAATAGCCATTAGTCCAAGAATCAAGATCTTTTTCATCTTACCTGCCTCCTTTGAAATCAACCTAGGTAGCAAAAGGGAAATCTGAAACCCGCTTCTTAAACCCCCACACTACTTAAATATTTTTTCCTTTTTCAGTTTCATAGTATATATAGGTTTAGTGATCAAGGCCATGGTCCAGCATATGAGGTGCCCTTGAAGTTCATCCAGGTCACCACGCGATCATCGAGATCGTGACCAGTATTGAGAGTATGAACATAAGGACGATCCCCAATATCAGAAGGACCCACCAGCTTGGAAGGCTTCTCCTGATCTCCGCATCCCCGAAGACCAGCGGGATCGGACCGAGGAACACCACCCCTCCCCACCTGTTATTACCTTTGTTCTGCCTATCTTTCCTATCCCTCATACCATCTTTGGACCCTGAGAGCGGACCATGATGTTCCCTGAAGTTCCCTCCAAGGAATGATATGAAAAGAGCCAAAGATCCCGCGATAAGGAGCAATATTGAGAGGGTCCCGAGGGTTCCGCTGACCTTGAACACGGGGAATATCAGGAACAGATAGACCTCGATATCACCGGAAATACAGCTTTGAACGAGCATCATGACTGAAAGGAACAGCAGGACCACTGCCGTTCCCGTGATCGGGTGTATATGGTCTTTGATACCCATCGTTACTTGTATGGTCACATGCATATTTTGGTATTTCGGGAAGGTTCATAGCAAAGTATTTCATAGGGGCCTTTTTTCACCCGCCATGCAGCATGCCATGGTCGCGCTTATCGGTCCTCAGGAGTGGACCAGGTCCATAGGGAAGGAGACCTCCTCGACATCTTTCGGTGTCGGCGCTTTGAAAAAGGACGACAAGGTGATCACGACGCTCTATCCGTCCAAGTATCCGGAGAAGGTCTGGTCCCTCCTCTTCGCTCTATCCCTTCCGAAGACCGTGTACCTGAACATAGACCGTATAGACCGCGATCTCGGGGAGACGCTCATCGCCCTTGACCTTATGGACAAGAAGAATGGACGGCTCCATGTCGGCCCGTCGGTCGACCCCTCGCGGCTCGATCCTGTGATAAAGGGGACGGTCGTCGAGGGTTACGGAAGGTTCGACCCGAACCCCGCAACCTTCAGAGAGGAACTTTTCGACATCCCTCCACCCCATCCGACCGAAGGATGTGATATCATCGTTGACCAGTCGTTCAATGTCAAAGGAGTCGGATGCGTTGTACTGGGATTTGTTACAGGGGGAAGGGTCCGCCGTCACCAGAACCTTATCGCCCTTCCCGGTCAGAAGAGGACGTTGGTCCGCTCGATACAGGTTCACGATAAAGACCATGAAGAAGCACCGGCCGGAGCAAGAGTAGGCCTTGCCCTGAAGAACATCGAACCCGAAGACCTCCCCAGAGGCTGCCTTCTCACGGAAGATGAAGGTTCTGTAACATCGACCGATCGACTGAGAGCGAATTTCGTTGTGTCCAGATACTGGAAGGAAGAGATACAGGAAGGAGCAAGGTTCCACCTCTGGAGTTCGTTGCAGTTCACACCTGTTCGGATCGAGAACATCGAACGAGGGGGGCCTGGAGGGTCCCAAATGGAATGCGACATCGAAGTGGAAAGCAGGATATGGAACAGGAAAGGGGAGAAGATGGGGTTGGTCTTCCTGGATTCCAAGGGCTTTCGGATGTTCGCCTCGGGAGAAAGTATTTAGGCGCTCTCCTCAATCTCCGAACACATCCCGGGGGGTTTTATTTTGGAGATAGGACTGGTCGGAAAACCCAACGTCGGAAAATCCACGTTCTTCGAGGCCTCGACACTGGCCGGGGTGGAGATCGCCAACTACCCGTTCACCACCATCAAGGCCAATATGGGAATGGGATACCTTAGGTGCCCGGACCCTGGCACTGATCTGGGTGTGACGAGCCAGCCAAAGAACTCTCTGGTCATGGATGGAACAAGATTGGTACCTGTAGGTCTCCTTGATGTGGCAGGTCTGGTCCCCGACGCTCACAGTGGCAGAGGATTGGGCAACCAGTTCCTTGACGACCTGAGACAGGCCAGCGGATTGATCCATATCCTTGATGTCTCCGGCTCCACGGATATCGAAGGGAACCCCGTGGACAGAGGTGTGCACGACCCGGCTTTGGACGTTGAGTTCCTGGTGAAGGAGATAGACCACTGGTTCTACGGCATCATCATGCGGGATTGGCAGAAACTCTCCCGAACATCGGAATCGACCCATTCTCCCATCGAGCGCATGCTTGCCGAGAGGTTGACCGGTCTCGGTATCACTGTACATCATGTGGATGATGCGATCCATCATATGGGTCTCGGGCCCAAACCCACATCATGGACCGATGGACAGATGATGGAGCTCACCACCAGGTTGAGGACGGTGTCGAAGCCCATGATGATAGCGGCCAATAAAGCGGACAGGGCCGAAGATTATCAGATAGAGGGTTTCAAGTCCGTGGTCAAAGGATACGATATAGTCCCCGTCTGTGCCGAAGCCGAGCTTGCTTTAAGGAGAGCCGACAAGGCAGGCCTCGTCAGATATGTCCCCGGGGCACCCACTTTCGATATCGTTGAAGGTGGACGGCTCAACGATGCACAGAGGAAGGCCTTGAAGAGCATACAGGACCTCATGGACCGTTTCGGGTCCACCAATGTCCAGAAAGTGCTGGAAACGGTAGCCTACGACCTCCTGGACCTGATAGTCGTGTATCCGGTGGAGGACGAGCACAAGCTCACGGACAAGAAAGGGAACGTCCTACCGGATGCGCATCTGCTTAAAAAAGGGTCGACGGCCAAGGACCTGGCCTACAAGGTCCACACGGACCTTGGGGACCATTTCATAAAGGCAGTGGACTGCCGGACCCAGAGAACGATAGGGTCCGACCATGCTCTGCAACATGGTGATGTGATCAAGATACATTCGAACGCATAGGAGAAGGGTAGTAACGATGTATCGGATGCTGGTGGTATCTGGTCATTACAGGAGCGAGGAAGCCTCCGTGATCATTGAGCTTTTCGGCCGGTTGAAGGACGGACGATCGGCAACGGTCATCGTGTCGAAATTCGATCCCTACTTTCATGTGGTCGAACCTAACGACAGGGTAAGGTCCGAGCTTTCGGCGGACCCGATGGTCAGGTCTCTTAAGGATGTTGAACTCTGGCACGATGGACGGATGAGAAGATGCATCAAGGTCACGATCGTGTTCCCTTTCGATGTTCCAAAGTACAGAAAACGATGGCAGGATGCCGGATTCACCGTGCTCGCAGCCGATATACCATTCATTTTCAGGTATTTCTATGACCTCGACCTCGGGGTCTACATCGAGGTCGAAGGCGAGGAGGTCTCTGAACACTCCTACACAACTGACATCTGCATCCGGTCAAGCATTGTGAGGCGGACCAGCCCTTTCAAGGTGCGATTGAAGGTATTTTCATTTGATATAGAGAACTCGATAAGGACCGGGGAGCTATACATGGCCGGTTATTCGGTCGGATGGTTCCCTCTTGAGAACGACCAGACTATCGAAAGCCACAGCATCGTCCCTCCTGACGATATGGACGACCCGAAGGAGAGGGAGGACCATATCATAGAGGGTCTCGAGAAGGCAATAAGGGAGAACGACCCTGATATCCTGACTGGATACAACATAGATGGTTACGACATCCCTCATATGATCCGCCGGGCGAAGGTCCTGGGCATAGAGGGGATCAAGTTGGGGAGGGACGGTTCATACGTGGACGATCAGGGGTTCAGGTCATGGAGGGCGAGGGGAAGGATAATAGTCGATGCATGGTGGCAGGCCAAAAGGACCTTCAGACCAAAAAAAGAGACGCTTGAGGCGGTATCGAACCTTTTACTCGGGGAGGGGAAGGACGATATCGACACCTCCATCATCGAACAGGAATGGGAGCTCAGGAGAGAGGAGGTCATCAGATATTGCATGAAGGACGCGGTCCTCGCCATGCGCATCCTGGACCGGACCCAGGCCATAAAAAAAGGGATCGCACTGGCTTATGTTGCCCGGCTTGCTCTCATCGACGTCCTGAACGGAACCACTTCCAATCTCATAGATTCGATACTCATAAGGGAGGCCGACCGGCGCGGGATCGGGATACCGCTAACAAGACATGAGACCAAGACATCGAAGATAGAGGGGGCATACGTCCATTCCATAGAACCGGGTCTTTACCATTGGGTGGCGGTCCTTGATTTCAGGTCCATGTATCCCTCCATCATGATCCAGAACAATATCTGCTTCACCACCCTGACCGACAGGGAGGAAGGGACCATACATTCTCCGATCCCGAGGGTCAACTACCTGACCCAGGATGAGAAGAAAGGACTTGTCCCCGACATCCTCAGGGACCTCATGAGGGAAAGACAGGAGACCAAGAAACAGAAGAGGTCGGCTGTGAACCAGGAGGATCGGGAATACTATGACGGCCTGCAGGAGGCCATAAAGGTCCTTATGAACTCTTTTTATGGTGTATTTGCATCCTTCTTCTACCGTTTTACAGACCGCTCCATAGGTTCTTCCATAACAGCCTATGCAAGGGAGAACATCGTCACCATCATCAGGACCCTGAAGGACGAGGGTAAAGAGGTGATCTATTCCGATACGGATTCGATCTTCATTCGTTCCCCCTTCGACGATCTGGATGGTACCGTCCAGTTCGGAAGGTCCCTTGCCGAACGCTTTTCGGAAGAGGACAGGGTGCTGGAGTTCGAGAAGGTCTTCCGATCGTTCTTCACACATGGAGCAAAGAAGAGGTACGTTGGTATGATCGCCTGGCCGGAGGAGGAGATGGTCGTCAGGGGATACGAGATGCGGAGGACGGATTCATTCGACCTCCAGAGCAGGACCCTGGAGGATGTCTTCGAAATGGTATTGGAGGGGAACACCGAGGGTGCCATAGAACACTCCAGGCAGATGATATCGCGGGTGAAGAGAGGAGAGGTCCCGGTCGAGGACCTTGTCATTTCCCGGACCATTCAGGAGGTGGAGGAGGAGAAGATCGGCACCAGGTACAAGAACCCGGATGCAATGGCCAACGTCCAGGCGTTGAGGAAGGCAAGGAAGCTCGGTGTTGAGATAGTACCCGGGATGAAGGTGTCATGGGTGGTCGTCAATGCCAGGGCCAAACCACAGCTCGTGGAGCCGTACATCGACGGCAGGGATTTCGAACATGTTCCCGATCATGATTACTACGCGGAAAGGCTTTCATCAACTCTGGCAAGGGTGACCGATGTCTTCGGCGTGTCGGAGAAAGAACTGCTATCCGGTGTACAGCAGAGTTCCCTCTTCGATGAATTCGGAGAAGATGACGAAAAAGAAGAACAGGCCGAAGAGGTCGAGAACCAACCTGATAAAGATGATATGGAGTCGACCATGGAAGCGGTGCGGAAGGAAGAGGCAAAGAACAGGTCCGAGAAGGTCAGTGGCCTGTCGACCCTGGACCATTGGATGTAGGTGGTGGATTGAGAAAGGTCTTCTTGGTATCCTTCGACAGTAGCTCGGATGGGATATTGGAGCAACTAGCAGCACTTCTTTCATGCTCTCATTACCCGATCCTGTACAGAACGACGGCCATGGACGATTTCTCCATGCTGGGTCCAGGTCTCCTTGTGAAAGGACAGGAGGACCTGGACGAGGAGGCATTGTTGGGTGAGGACAGGAGAATATACGAGACACTATCGGGGATCGCCGACCCCCTCAGAAGGAATACTTCTGCACATCTACTGTCGTCCGGGGAGGTGGACAGGATAGACGTGATGTCCGAGGCGGTGGAAAGGGGTGACCTCGTCCTGTCCATGATAGATATAGGTTCACGGGAGAGGATCGTCCATGCTTCCCATTTCTCATCCCGGGTTATGTCCAGGGATGCGTTCTCGTTATGCCTTGTATCGAAAATGAGAAGATTCAGGGACTTCAAGGAGGTCCAGTTCCTCAACCGGGAGCTCCTCGATCTGTCCATGGGCTTTCATGGTGTTGTCTGTCTGTCACCAAGGGTCACCATGACAGGCAGCTCTATCGACATTGCCCATATGATCAGGCACCTAACCGAGATGACATTCCGCTCCGGGGTGATCAACCTGGACCAGGCCGACCTGATGACAACGCTGAAGGGAGGCTCGATGCTTGTGATGACCTGGGGTGCAGCCAGACCGGGTGGGGACCCGGCCACGACATCGATAAAGGATGCTCTTTCCAACCCACTTTGCCAGATAGATCTCTCCACCGTCAGGAAGGCACTTGTCAACGTCGCCGGGTCCAGCGAGCTCACTCTGGAGGATTCGCTTGTGGCATCCGAGGTGCTCAGGAAGCGTGTCAGGCCCGATTGCAGGATAATATGGGGGGTCAGCGTGGTAGAGGAAAACGGTGAGGACCAGGAGGTCTTCCTCATCCTCGCAACCACTCCCATGGAGCTTTTAACACACTGGTATTCTATACAATCATGAATCAGGTCTTTAATGTCCCGGTCCTTCCGCAATCCCCGCAAATGAACTTGTATGGCCGATCATTGGATGTTATGGGGATCTTCGACCCGCAGCGGCAGACGATATAATTGCTCACCGTCTCCCGTGGCTCGTCATCCTCCTGTTCAATTTCCCACTCTTCCTCCTCCTCCTCTTCTTCTTCCTCCCATTCACCCACGGAACCCTCCGCCCACTCCTCCTCTTCTTCCTCCTCTTCTCCTTCCTCCCCCTCTTCCTTTTCCTCTGCGAACATGTCCTCTTCCAGATAGGTTCCTCTCTGTTTCCGGGCTTTCGGTTCCGAGATCTCGAGCTCTTCTTCCTCCTCTTCTCCTTCCTCCCCCTCCTCTTCGTCATCTCTCGGAGGTCTATTGGTCATTGTGGGTCCGCTGTGGGTCACCTCTTCTTCGGAGATACCGGCATCAATGGATTGTTTGAGAAGCACAAGGTCATCAAGGCAGCGGTTGAACCTGTCCCTGGCCTTGTCGAACACTGGCTCGCAGTCAAGCGATTTGTAGAAACATGCCAGGGCAGCCCTCGGTTTCCCGCCGTCCATCAGGACGACTCCCTTGGAATACCATATCCTGGAACCCTCGGGATTGAGCTCCAGCCCCTGGTCGAAGGCCTGGATGGACTCATCCATACGGTCAAGCTTCGACAGGATGACCCCCCTGGAGTTCCAGAACTGGTCGTTGTTGCGGTCCTGTTTTATCATGTCGTTCACGACCTCCAGGGCCAACTCGAAATCCCCATCCCTGATCGCCGCATCTAGCTCCTTCTTCAGTCTATCCATCCTGGTATAGGCCATTGGACCATTCTCCGAGAACCGAGTTCCGATAGATTGTGCTCTAGTTATATAATCCTTACAATCACTCGATGACACTAAACCACCAGGTGGTCCACGTATTATTCTTCATCGGTCATGGTGGGTGCCAGAAGATAATGGACCCTGGCCAGGGAAACTGAGAACTGTATGGAACCGAGGTACCTCCTCACATTCTCCCAGTCGATGTAGTGACCGTCCCAAGGGTCCTTTCCGAGGACCGGACCCACATGTCCTTTCCTATCAAGGATGTTCAGGACCAGTTCCATCTCCTCAATGGCCCTCCAGCTCCATATGCTCGCGGCGAGCCTTCCCAGGGACAGTTCAGGGTCCGTTGAGAACTCTGAAGAATGGTCCTTCATCCGATCGAGAACGAGCCCTTTCATATCACCAGGCAAGGGTGGGTCGTCGCTTTTTGGGTCCCGGCCCCGATGATCGATGAAAAGAGCTCTCAACGGGGCAAGAAGGGCCACATCGACCTCCCCTGCCCCCTGAAAGACCTTTTCAATGATGGTGACAGGGTCTCCCGTCCTGTCAGGCCAGAGCAGAAGGTCCTTCAAGGAACCGCCGATCCCGGCTTTTCGGATGGAGTATTCTTTCAGAAGGTCCCACAGGTATCGTTTACTATCCTCATCGTACAGAGTGGGTCTGATGAGGTTGACCAGGGTCCGATACGAGGTCTCTGCATGTTCTCTATCCTTTGCTCTTCTGATCACGTACTTGCCGTTAACGTGTAAATGGATCCGGGTATCTTCTCCGATGACGGCCATTCCGTAACCGAGCCTGTCCGACCATTTCGCATCTTTCATCCCAGAGTTCTTGAAGATGGTTCCAAGGGCATGGACGTCCATTAGCACGGATAACGTTGATAGGGGGCCATTAAGGACACCCTCGACCGTGTACCTGGTGTATTCGGAGCATGGGGAGACCTCCTTCGACATGGCCTCCATGCGATCGCTCTTTCGTGGACCTTCATCATACCAATGGAACATCCTTTGGGCGATCTCCTCCGGATAGCTCATCATCATCTCTCCCGGATCTTGCCTGCATGGTGATACCCCTTGTCCCTAAATATGGATGTGGGGCGTTCTCATGCAGACCTTTCCCTGTCCTCTCCCCCCCCATAGACGAGCTGAATTGTCTGGTACAGCCTCTCGAAACCCCGTTCATCCCCGGCACTTACCATCTCGCGGGCTCCGAACAGACCGAGGTCTTCCATGGTCCTGTACAATCCGATGCTCAGTTCGGTTTCCATGGTGGGTCTCTCCGAAGCCTCTCTCATGACATCGTCCCCTAGGTGGTCCGGGTACTCCTGCCATCTCGTCAGAACCTCACGCATCTCCTGTCCCATCATGTCAGATTTGGATATCAGTTCGATCGTCGGGACCTGGAACCTCAGTTTGCAGAGGTTTGCCAGCATCACCTGACTTATGTAACCTGAGGGTGTCCTTGCATTGAAAGGGTCTATAAGGTAGACCAGGACCGAGCTTTTCGGAAGTATCCCGTTGATGATCTCCTTTGCCGATTCCCTGAATGCGAAGAGCTCGAGCTGCCCCGGAGTATCCACGATGATGAACTGTGCCTCGTCCACGGCAAGCTCGTCGATCATCCTGGACCTGTGAAGGGCTATCATATCGGCAGCCACGACCTGCGCTCCGTTGGGTCCGAGTCCGTATTCTTCCATTATATCCGCAAGGGTCACCCAGTCCCTCACATCCACCTCCGGTTCGTAAGGGAGCGCATCAGCACCGGGATCAAGGTTCACCGTCTGAACCGAATAATCGTTACTGTCCAGCCACCGGGCGGCAGCTGCCGTGAACGTGGATTTTCCGCATCCCGCTGTTCCCAGAACATAGATCACCGTGGTCGGTTGCATCTCTCTCAGCCTCCCGAAGCTACCCTTATAACGGTCAGGCGGGAGGTCCCCTCAACGTTCTCGTCCAGAGGCAATGGTACACCTTCCCTGAGGACCAGGACCCCGTCGGGCATTATCCCTGAACGGTCCAGGAGGTCCATTACCCGGTCCCCCGGAGCCAAGGTTACGGACATCTCCTTTCCTTCCCGTTGCAGGAACAGGATCACATGTGTCTCGTCCTGACCTGTCATCGGACGGCAATACGGATATACGTATTAAACCGATTCCCCGGTCGCACGCGTCCTTCATCTGCTTTTCAAGATCGGAAGAAGCGGGGGTTCACCATTTTCCCTCCTTGATACAAGGGTCATTATCAACATTGTCATCAACAGGCCCCATGCCACACCAGTGGAGAATCCCGTCAGGAGCCTGGTGGGGTTCGTGCTCTCATAGGTGAGTCCGAACGGGAGGATCCCGATGGTCGATAGCATCTGTATGCCGCCATCCAGTCCGGTCGGTAAGATCAACAATACAAGTATGACCGCAGAAACGATGCCCCTCCTTCTCCCGACGAACTTGTTCTCCCTAAAACGTTTGGGAAAAACGCTCAGCATGGTCGTGGCAGGGCTGTCATCTGCAATTGCCCTTGCCAGGATGATGGAGCCGAACAGTATCCCCATGAAAATTCCGGTGTCCCTTGCGCACACGGGCATCTGATTTCCGTTGATGATGATGCTGCGTTGCTCTATCTGGTGGCAGTTGAAGTCACCGAACGTATAGACCAGATAATGGAAAGGGTCGAGATCGTTCCATATATCCTGGTAATCCATTGCATTGGCCCTTCCCTCAAGGTTGATGACCGTTCCGGGCTCCAGTGTAGCCGGTGCGATGAACAATGACAATACAAGAAGAAGGTCTCCGGCGAATATCAACAGAGCGGTCCTGTGGACGTATCTGCTCCTTCCGGCCATCCTGCATCCGGATGTTGTACAGATATTTAACGGAGCGGGTACCAATGCTACTGGAATGGACCTGGTGTTCATAGACCCAGATGCTTCGCGATGACCATTCTCTGGACCTCGGAAGTGCCCTCTCCTATGGTGTAAAGTTTCACGTCGCGAAAGAGCCTCTCAACAGGATATTCCTTGGTGAAACCGTAACCGCCATGGACCTGGACCGCTTCGACAGCCGCTTTCACGGCGATCTCGGAGGCGTAGAGCTTCGCCATGGAGGCTTCCTTGCTAAAAGGTACACCACGGTCCTCAAGGAAAGCAGCCCTGTGGACCAGAAGGCGAGCCGCTTCGATCTCGGTTGCCATATCCGTCAACTTCCATTGGATCGCCTGATGCTTGGAAATCGGTCTGCCGAACTGGACCCTCTGCTTTGCATAATCGAGGCATTCCTCCAGGGCCCCCTGGGCCAATCCGACGGCAAGGGCGCCTATGGCCGTCCTGCCTCTATCAAGTATCTGCATCGCGCCGATGAAACCCATTCCCGGCTCATCGAGCATGTTCTCCTTGGGGACCCTGCAATCCTGGAATGCCAGCTGTGAGGTGACCGATCCCCTGAGACCCATCTTGTCCTCCTCCCCGCCGTATACAAGACCGGGAGTGCCCTTTGGGACTATGAATGCGCTGATACCTTTGGCACCCTTGGTCTTGTCCGTTTTGGCCATGACCGTGATGATATCCGCTATGCTGCCGTTGGTAATGAACTGTTTCGAACCGTTCAATACCCATTCGTCTCCCTCAAGGACTGCCGTGGTCTGGAGGGAGGCCGCATCCGAGCCAGCGTTCGGCTCTGTGAGCGCCCATGCCGCCAAGCCCTCGCCCGTGAGCAGTCGGGGGAGGTACTTCCTTCTCTGCTCCTCGCTACCTCTCTCGAAGATATGACCGACCCCGAGGGAATTGTGGGCTTCCATTGTCAATCCCGTGGATCCGCAGACCTTCCCTATCTCCTCAAGAGCGAGGGTATAGCTCAACACATCTATCTTAGATCCTCCGTACTCTGACGGGACCGTCATTCCCATCAGACCGAGGGCCCCCATCTTCCGGATGGTCTCCCAGGGGAATTTACCTTCCCTGTCGGTGTCGGCAGCGATCGGTCTGATCTCCTTCAAGGCGAATTCTCGCACCATATCCCTGATCATATTCTGTTCGGGGGTCAGAGAAAAATCCATCCAATGCCTCCATTTTGGAAAACCGGACCGTTGCAGGTCAGGCACTGGATGATGGGAGATATCCTTTTTAATACCTTTCCATTCGGCAGGCCATGCGGCTCTCTTCCAGGCACACAGAGGGTGGGGGTATGAATTCGAAACATTATAAATCGAGGTGGAAGATATGGTCGCGGGTTCTCACATGTTAGAACAGGGGATCGGCGAGCTCTTCAGCTCCTGCACGGCAGATGAGATAAGGGACTGGAACCGTGATCACAAACAGAGGGGGATGGTCGACAAGGTCACCACCGCCAAGGATGCCGTCAGCAGGTTCGTGAATGACGGGATGTACATCGCCATCGGCGGTTTCGGTCACATCCGGATATCCATGCCTCTCATATACGAGATCGTCAGGCGGAGGATAAAACACCTCAGGGTATCCGGCCACACCGCTGTACATGATCTGGACGTGCTGATAGCAGGTGACTGTGTGGATGCTGTCGATGTAGCATATTCCTTCGCATACGAAACAAGGGGATTGTCCAAGAACGGCCGGAAAGCGGTTGAATCGGGCAGGGTAAAATGCGTTGAATGGACCAATGCCGCACTTTCCTGGAGGATAAAGGCCGCGGCAATGGGGCTCCCGTTCCTTCCGGCACGGAACATGCTAGGTTCCGACACCTTCAAGTACAGCGCCGCAAAGACCATCGAATGTCCGTTCACCGGCCAGAAACTTGTGGCCCTTCCCGCATTGATGCCGGATGTCTCCGTCATTCACGTTCATTACGCTGATCGATACGGTAACTGTCTGATCAGGGGGACACTTGTCAAGGATGACGACCTGGCAAAGGCCTCGAAAAGGGTGCTTGTCACAGCGGAGAGGATAGTCCCGGATTCGTTCTTCAGGGACGCACCGGAAAGGACCACGATCCCGTATTTCTGCGTGGATGCCGTAATAGAGGCCCCATACGGTAGTCATCCCGGGAACATGCCTCTTGAGTATTACTTCGACGAGGAGCATATCAGGGGATATCTCAAGGCTGGCAGGGATGAAAATGACCTTAAGGCATATCTGGATAAATGGGTTTACTCCGTGAACGACTTCGAGGAATACCTTGGTCTGGTTGGGATGAAGAAGCTTAACTACCTGAGACGTGTGGAGGAATTGAGATGATGGATCACACACCGATAGAGCTGATGGCGACTATAGCCTCTCATCAACTGGAAGATGAGAGGATAGTAGGGGTTGGGACCGGACTTCCCATGATAGCCGGTCTCCTTGCCCAGAGGACCCACGCACCCAACCTTATCATATTCTTCGAGGCGGGTAGTATGGCCCCGATCGTTCCAACATTACCGATCTCTGTTGGTGATTCCCGATGTTCCCACAGGGCGGTGGCTGCGACCGGACTTGCCGGTATCATGGAGACCGGTCAGAGAGGAATGATAGATTACGCCTTCCTCGGAGGGGCGGAGGTCGATATGTACGGCAATATCAACTCCACGGTCATCGGCGATCACGACCATCCGAAGATCAGGTTGCCAGGCAGCGGAGGGGCGAACGACTTCGGATCGTTCGCCTGGAGGACCATCATAATAGCCCGACACGAGAAGGACAAGTTGCCAGAGAGGGTGAACTTCATCACGACCCCGGGTTATATAGACGGGCCAGGGGCACGTGAGAAGGCCGGTCTGCCGAAAGGGACAGGACCTTACCGGGTGATCACGAACCTGGCCTTGATGGGTTTTGACGAGTTGACCTGCAGGATGAAGCTCATAAGCATCCATCCTGGTGTGACTGTCCAGCAGGTCATAGAGAATACAGGGTTCGAACTGATAGTACCGGACGAAGTGGGAACATCCCCGCTTCCGACCGCCGAGGAGCTTTCGCGGCTCAGGGAGATCGACCCCGATGGAATAATAATAGGAAAATGATGGACATCGAAACACGAACTTCAGGACCGTCGATATCCAGATCGAGGGACGGGTGTGGATGAGAGCGGAGATCCTGGATCGTCCTGACACCTATCATGCCCCTTAACATTGGCAACAGCAAGATGGAAACCATTTATTACAATGACATTGATGACCGTTAGCGGGTGGTCGCGGAGGAATTTCCCATCCCGGGTATCGAGCGAACCCCAAACCTCTTTACCTGTCCTTCGATCATCCTGACCTACCACTTGGATCAAAGGAGGAATAAGAGTGATAACGTTCAGTGAAGAACAATTGAGGATACCGAAGATGTCAAAACCCGTGTATATGGTCACGGGCGGAATGTCGAAGTTCGGAAGAGCGCAGCCAGATAAGAGGACAGAGGAACTTTGCATAGATGCCCTGACGGAATCGGCACATTTCATCGACATGTCACCAGCAGAGCTCAAGAAATACATACATACAGCATATTACGGCCATTTCGCCGATCATTTCGGCGACCAGCTCCTGGGGGAGTCGGTCATCCACGACAGGCTCGGTCTCGATCCCCTTGGGAACATAGGGGTCAAGACGGGAGGGGCCACAGGAGGCTCGACGATATGGGAAGCTTACAAGACCGTTGCATCAGGTTATTCCGACTGCACCCTGGCAATGGGCTGGGAGAGGATGGACGAGGTACCGACGGACGAGGGGAACCATCTCATATCGTCCGCTGCCGACAAGGATTGGGAGACCCCGCTGGGTCATATCTACACCGGTTATTATGCCGTCATGGCCCAGAGATACTGGAAGGTATTCGGGAAGGAGGAGGATTCCTTCAGAAGGACCATGGCCGAGATAGCCGTCAAGAACCGGGGGTACGGCCGTATGAACCCTCATGCACACGGCGGGAAGGATATCTCTGTTGAGGACGTAATAAATTCTCCCGTGGTCGCCTATCCCCTCAGGGCATACGACTGCTGCCTTATGAGCGTGGGTGCTGCCTGTGTGCTCCTTGCCGATGAGAGGACAGCCTACAAGATGTGCGATGATCCGTTGAGGATCGATGTGGGTGCGGGAAGCCATACACTGCGTGTTGCCTGTAGAAGGAATATGGAGATACCGCTCCTCCCCCACGAGACAAAGGACCAATACAATGACCTGGCCGACCGCTTCCCTGGATCGGAAAGGTATCCTGGCTTCTCGGGTTTCCTTGCGGCAAGGATGGCGTCTTACTATGCATATAACATGACCGGGATACACGATCCGACTGAGGACCTGGATGTCGTGGAGCTCCATGATGCGTTCACCATCAGTGACATACAGACGTACGAGGACATAGGCATCAGACCGTACGGGGATGGACGGACCTATGTGGAATCTGGCGATTGCTATCATACAAATCCACACACCGGCGAACCGGGAAAACTGCCCGCGAACCTGTCAGGAGGATTGATAGGGAACATGCATGCCGTCGGGGCTACTGGCATCATGCAGGTCGTTGAGGTTGGCCAGCACCTGTGGAACAGATGGAGGGAGATGCACGCTGATGAGGAGAAGTGGGCAAGGTTCGGTCGGACGAAACCAAAGGATTGGAAGGATCTGCAGGTAAAGGGTGCAAAGAGAGGGCTCGCTATAAGCCATGCGGGGGTCGGATCCCATGTGACAGCAACCATCCTGCAACATCCTGACCATGTACTTGACAGGAGGGGAAGTCAATGAGCAATGAAGGATATGAACCCGGGAAGGTGAAGGTCAAGAACAATGCATACAAGTTCGAGGGGGCCTTTCACCACATCGAGCGGAACCAGCCGATATTGAATGAAAAGGGTGATCTGGTGGGAGTGACCAATCCCAGGAACATGACCTACGTCCATACTTATGGGGGAGAGGCCGTATTCTTCGAGAACCTCAGCAAGGGGAAGATCATCGCCTCCAGATGCGACAACAAGGATTGCACGGCTTTTGGTTCCATCTTCATGCCTTTCAGGATACATTGCCCGGACTGCCTGTCGAGGAACACCCATGTGGACATCACCGACATTGCCAAGACCACATCCAGGGTCCACACCTTCATGATAACGGAGAGGACCGGAGCGTTCAATACATTGCCAAAACCCATCAAGTTCGTCAATGTGGAGTTCGAGGGGGTCGTGACCATTCTCATGGGACCCATGCTCTTCGGGAGACCGGAGATAGGAATGAAGGTAGTTCCCATATTCAGGACCAAGGACCCGACCTATACGATCCTTGACCTCGGCTGGGTGCCGAAGGGGACCAAGGAAAGCGACCTTCCGGAGTTCTACACCTTCGATGCCTGAGTCCGCGATATCATAGTCGGTCTTCAAGCATGCAGGCGGTTAGCGTGGCCTCTTCCTTTTTCAGCGGTCAAATATATTTATCATCGCTTCCTAGGTATTTTCCGATCACTGGAGGTTGGACCGTGACGATCAGGAGAAGATACACCCTCAGCGGACTTCTGAGAGAAGCAGCAGAAGAGCATCCCGAAAGGGTCTCGATCCACTATGAGGAGAGGGAAATAACATACCGTCAGCTCGATGAGATGGCATCCGGGTTCGCCGCCGGGTTGCTGAGGATGGGCATCCGAAAAGGTGACAGGGTAGCCCTCTACATGCCAAATTATCCCGAATGGATCATAGCTTTCTTCGGGACCGCCAGGATGGGCGGGATCGTCGTTCCCATGAACACCCGCTACAGGGCCAAGGAAGTAGAATACATACTGAACAATTCCGAGGCGACCTGTCTGGTCATGACCTCGGAATTCCTGAATATGGACTACGTCGGGATCCTTGACGGCCTTCGTGGGAAGATACCGTCCCTGAAGAGGATCCTTGTTCTGGGAGAAAGGATATCGGAGGGAATGGACCGCTTCGAAAGCCTGATGGACCCGGGTGAGGGCCATCGGGAGAACAAGGACCTTGCGGATATCGAAAAGGAGATCGAGGAGGACGATGTGGTGTTCATCCTTTACACTTCCGGGACCACGGGGGAACCAAAGGGCGCCATGCTCACCAATCTGAACATCTCGAAGAACGCGGAGCAGATAGCCGCCGTCATGGAACAGAACGTCAACGATGTCACGCTGATCGCGGTCCCCTTCTTCCACTGCTTCGGATGCGTTATAGGCATATCTGCCTGCGTATCGGCATCGAGCGGTATCGTCCCCATGCCTTCCTTCGACGCGGAGCAGGGTCTGAAGT
>JAFGLL010000074.1 GCA_016928095.1 Thermoplasmatota archaeon | reverse complement strand
GGTCCAGATGTCATCGTAGGAGAAGGCACCGGCATCGGTGTAGTATCCGAGATACACCTTCTGGTCCCTGGACACCCACACCAGCTCGTTCCCGTCCCTGGTAGTATCGGCATCCCCCAGAGTGACGCCATCCAAGGCTGCGGTGCCCTTGAAAGAGACCTCCGCATCCCAGAGTGTTGTTCCTGGATCCGTTGCGCCAGCCCTTGTTGGTGTGCCTTTGCCCTCCGGGAGGACCATCAGAGGTCCGATAGAGAGCAACGACAACACGGTTAAAACACACATCACCCTTTGCAATTTCATGAGATGCACCTTCATCACCTTGCTTCAAGGTGCTCTGCATTTTGAGAGAGTGATGTTATAAAATTATCGGTTCACTTATAAATTGTGCCATCACCCGATCTTCACCGAAGTGGAAGTCCCCTGGAGCTTACTCCTCCTTCTCCTCTTCCGGTCCCTTCCTGACGAATATAATATAGGCCGCTCCCGCAAGGACCATGATGACCACGATGACCAGCAATATTATCAGCCAGGTGTGGGGGTCGTCCACGGACTCCTTCATTGCGGGGACGCTCTCTCCCTGGACCCACTCGATATCATCGTAGCCCTCCCGGGATGCCTTGAAGGTCGCACCGGAGGGGAAATCCGCCATGTCAAGATCTTCGAAGAGGGCAATGCCTTCATCGTTCGTGGTGGCCTTGTAGGTGGCTCCCAGAATGCTGACCTCCACCACAACGCCTTCAACGGGTCTTCCATTCTCATCAATTATGGTAATATCGGGATGATAGATCGTCGGCTCTACGTGTTCGTAGTATTTCAAAGAGGCATTGATCCTTGTGGAGCCGTTGTGAGTGAAAGCCGACCCGTCCCACACGAGGTACCCCGTTATCTGGAGATTGGTCCCCAGTTCCTCAAGGGGCGGGGTCACCCTTATCTCGTAGCCTTCCCCGAAGGGAACGTCTTCGAACATATAATGACCATCGTTATCAGTTGTCGTTGTGGCAGAGAGCTCTCCGGTCAGGTTGTAGAGATCGACCTCCGCACCCCCGCAGAATACCCCATCCTTCGGTCCTTCCAGATAGCGTACGTATCCGAAGATAGGTCCGGCAGTCGGGGGAATATACCACCAATAGGCGAAAGCCGGGTCCCAGAAGATGTCATCCGTAAGGTTAACGGTCGTTTCGGTCCTGATGTATCCGCTGTTGCTGCCACCATCCACAACCTCGAACTCTGGCACGACAACGATAGTATAGATGACCCCGACGTGCAGTCCCTCTATCTCGTAGAGTCCCGTCCCGTTCACGGTCGCATTGGCGACCTCCGTCATGTTCGGAGAGATGATGTGTATCGTTGCATTTGTGGCGTTTTGCCCCATCATGGGTCCGTCGAGATATGTGACCCATCCTCTAATTGCTCTGACCTGATCGAAAATGTCAGTAAACTCAAAGAGTATGTCATCCGTGGTGTTGGCGTCCACCGGGAAATGTTCCAGTTCCCTGGTGCGGTCTCCCGTGAAGGAAACGTCTATCCTGCTCGTTCCGCTTCGGGGTGAGGGGCTGCCCCCCTTCAACTCCCAGGAGAGGAATGGAAAGGGCTGTCCGAATTTACCGTCGGACCCCGATACGGGATCGGAACCTCCGAAGTAAGGTGTCGAGTAGACCGGTTCATCATCTGTCGTGACATTGAGCTCCGCTCCTTCGAGAGGCTCTATGCTCCCGTCCTCCATCTCCCCGTTCACGATGATATCCCTAAGATAATATGACCTGACGGTGTGTGACGGGTCAGGGAAGTCCATGAGTATGTCCGCGGGATCGATGTCCATATTGTACATCGAGATGCTCCCGGTCTCCATCATTATGAACTTCTCCGTATGGATCGAATGTATATCGAAGAGGTCCAGATCTCCTCCCGCTAGGTCGTAGATGGAGGTCCCCCCTCCTCTTAGCTCGATGCTGCCATTCTTCAGTATGAGATCGTCCACCCCATCCAGCTCGACACAGCCTGCCAGTGAGCTGTTGCATGAGAATGAGAAGTCATCTATCGTGATGTCCGATGATCCCCTGAACCTAACGGCAGCATAGTCTCCGCTCCTGATAGTGATGTTCGTGATCGATACATTGCTGACCTCCCTCATGTAGAGTCCTTCCCCGGTCCCGTTCGAGTTGATCTCGATATCGCTTATGGTGACATTGTTCGTGCTGGATATGACCATCACGCTGATGTACTCTCCATCCTGGTGGAGAACGAATCCGCTCATCGTCACGTTTCCAGCATCGATCAGCACGACCGACTCCGGGTCCAGTATCAGGATGACCTCCCCTTCGGAAATATTCCCTTTTACATTTATGCCGTCAGTCGAGATGATCATCCCTTCCTCGTAGGTCCCGGGAGCCACCAGGATAGTGTCCCCCTCGGATGCATCTATCAATGCATCCCTGATCCTTGTATAGGTCGAATCAAGCGGTGCGACGTACAGTGTCCTGTCAGGAGCCCTTGTATGTATAGCGATGGTCTCATGCTCCGGTAGGACCGCAAGCGTTCCCAGTAGTAGGAGCAGGACGAAAAATGCTTGAAAGATGTTCCTCATGGAGCGCCCCCTGACCTTTTCGACAAAAGGTACCATCAGGGTATTAACAGTTTTCAATGACGATGCTGTTCAGTATCGCCACCGTTCCCATGGTTGTGTCCATGGGCGTGTTGATGCTGGAAATACTTTTCCTGACCCTTGCCCGGTCTCATATTGCCGAATGCATTGACCATGATCTCTTCCATGGCGGGATGGATCGTCTGGGCCCTGATCAAAGGCATGAAATCCCCGCTTCCGGCATTCATCAGGTAGACCAGGGGCTGGACCATGGACGTAGCATGGGGTCCGATGGCATGGGCTCCGAGTATTCTCCTGGTCTTCGCGTCCACGATGACCTTAACGAAGCTGTTTCCGTCATCTCCCATGGCATATCCCTTGATGGCATCGGTGTAGCTTGCTTCCCCCACCATTACAACGGTCTTCTTGACCGCTTCCTCCTCTTTCATTCCGACGGAGGCTATCTCGGGATAGGTGAAAACTGCATGAGGTACCGCATGTTCGTCCATTTCCTCCATCTCTTCCTCGCTACCGCCATTCATGTTTTTCCAGGCCACGTCCACCTCGTGGTTCGCGGTGTGCCTGAACATATTACGTCCGATGGCGTCACCTGCTGCAAAGATCCCTTCCACGCTGGTCCTGAGGTATCTATCGACCTTTATCCACCCCTTGCCTGCTGTCTCTATACCGCTCTTCTCGGGGTGGAAGAGGTCGGCGTTCGATATCCTTCCGACGGCCACCATTATCTCCTTTCCCCTGATCCGGTATTTCTTGTTGGTCGATCGGTCCTCTGCGATGACGAATTTTTCGCTCCCTTCTACCCCCGCCCTCAGAACCTCGTGGTTAGTGTAAACCTTCATTCTTAAAGACAGCCGTCGCTTCAGTTCGGCGGATATCTCCGGCTCCTCGGATGGGACCAGGAGCCTGTTCCTTCCCACGATCTTCACTTCGGTTCCGACAGCATCGAAGAAGTGTCCGAACTCGGCGGCGATGTACCCTCCTCCGATGATGATCAAACTGCCGGGGGGCTCCTTCAGTTCCAGGGCGGTGGTGCTGGTCAGATAACCCGCTTCCTCCAGTCCGGGGACCGGCGGGATGTACTCCCTCGTCCCTGCGGCTATCAGTATTTTCGGGGCCGTGATCCTCTCACCGTTGACCTCGATCATCTTCTTCCCGACGAATTCACCCGTACCGCTGTAGAGATCTAGCCCCTTCCCCCGGGCGGCTTTCATGCCCTTTGTCATGTTCGAGACGTCCCCGTCAACGAGGTCGTGCATCCTCTTCATTATCAAATGAAAGTCGACCTCTTCGAGCTTTGCGCGGACCCCCACCTTTTCGGCTTCCCTCAGCATCTGAACGATATCGGCAGGATAGAGGATTATCTTCGTCGGGATGCATCCCCTGTTCAGACAGGTTCCCCCAAGGGGGCCGTTATCGAGGATGGCAACGTTCAACCCTTGCTTATAGGCGTTCGAGGCCACATTCAGACCGGCTCCCGAACCGATTACGATGAGGTCGTATTCCTTCATTTGAGATCCTCCTGATATCGAGCGGTTTTCGATTATCTAACCGGAACCCCTGAAATGTACTGCTTCTACGGTCTCAGGTACCACTTGATGAACCGGATAATAAAACCTTTCCCACTTGGAAGCAGGTCCCAGAATAGAAGAGAGGATGGGATGCCGAAGGCGATACCCGCCGTAAGGAGGTCCCATCTCCTCATCCAGATGCAGAGGAGCGCCCCTCCAAGGTGAGCCAGGGCAACGAAGGTCTCTGGATACCACCTTATGAAAGCCTTTATTATCTGTTCCCTCACCATGAGAACCAAGCCTCCGTAAGCAGATAGGTGGCAAGGACCATGACGAGGAGTGATCCGTATGCGATCACAATACCGGCTGCCATCCCCAGCTCCTTTGTCGGGAGATGGGCTTTTAATCCGTCTATGTCCGACCATACGGCGACGAAGCCTCCCACTGCCATGAACCACGCGGTGTAATTTGCCAGAGGGACCCCGAACCATTGTCCCTCCGCCCATCTCCATAATCCATAGGCGACGAAGATGGCATCGATGCCCACATCGATGGATACTGCCAGGACGCCTGCGAGAAGGCCTTTCTCGAGCTTCTTGAGGCTTTTCAGGTGTTCATTCTCCTCTATCAGGTGAACACAGATGTAAATTACAGCAGTCCAGCAGAAGGGGACCGCCATCATGGTGTTGTGGAACCTTATCCATGCGTTGGGATTGTACTCGTAGTAGCCGGAGAAGGTGACGGTGATCTCCTCGAGGATGACCCCGTAGATAAGGGCGAACATGAAAAAGAGAATCGCCTTCTTTCTGTCCCATTTGAGGTAAGCATGGAGGAATGAGAGCAGCATGAATGCAAGGCATGCGAATTCGAAAACGTGCAGGATAACAAGCCCGTCCCCGTGGCCCCCCCATCCTTCTCCAGGGCTTCTTGTATGAATGAACCTGACCAGGATGAACATGAATGCGATGAGGAGGGCCACCACGAGAGCAAGTCTTGGGGTTCGCCTGCCGTCGAACCATCCACCTCTGCCAAGCGGTGTGGGGTCCCCCATGTCGTCTTTAAAACGTTCCTGTATAATATAGGATTGTACAGATAATGGACTGCATCCCGGGGACATTATGATCTGTAGAAAGGACAATAGACATTTCACCGAAATGGATAATTATGTGTATGCACATGTAATCCTAGGTAATCATATGGTCAATATGACGATAACCGTCCCTAAGGAGATGAAAAACGACCTTGATCTATTTCCCGAGATCAACTGGTCTGAGGTTGCCAGACAGGCATTCCGTGAGAAGATCGAAGATCTGAAATTCTTACTGAATTACAAGAAGAACAGCAAGATGACGGAAGAAGATGCCATCAGACTTGGTAAGGAAGTTAACAGATCACTTCACAGGCGGTATTCGGAGATGAAGTGATGGATCTCGTGGTTGATGCGAATGTCCTCTTCGCAGCTTTGATTAGGAATAATAAAACAGCCGAGCTTCTGTTCAAGGATAAATTCCATCTTTTCGCTCCGGAGTATATTCTTGACGAATTTGTTGAGCATAAAGAAGAGATCGTCCAGAAATCTGACAGACCGGGTGAAGAGTTCTATAGATTTCTTGATATCTTGAAAAAGAGGATCACGTTCTGTCCTCATGACGATTTTAAACATTACATGAAAAGAGCTTCAGAGATCACACCGGATCCCGACGATGAAGAATATATTGCCCTCGCCTTGAGTATAAAAGCCGGTATCTGGTCTAATGATAGATCCCTTAAGGAGATGAAGATGGTAGATGTATATTCAACCGTGGACCTTGTGAATATTCTTCATGGATCGCAATAGCTGAACAGAAGTATGTGAGTAATAATAAAATGGTAGGAACTCATTCCTATTATCGTGGGTTGGAGGGAATTTGTCCACCGATGTCGAGCTGACAATACATCCAGGTTTTTTTCTTCCGATATGGTTAGTCCATCCTACCATCATGTATGATCCGTTGCTGTTCCGTGCAGAGGGTGCCGAGCAGGCCGGAGGGGTGTGTGGTGGAGGCCAGCGCAGGCATCCAGGGGAGAGTGTAGATGCTCCATGCAGGAACCTGAAGGTCACCTGCGAAGCGGTTACCTTCTTACACGCGGGGCCCCGGTCGAAGCAGAAACCGGGAGTTTCCTCCGGTGACAATGGAAACAACGACATCTCGTATAATTACATTAAATACTCTGAATATAACATTTATTTGATATCGGACGATGCTGAGGGTGGTGATGGTGACGATATAAAAGACGGAATAGAAGATGTGAACCAGAATGGAAGGATAGATGGGGATAATGGGGATGGAATTTACAATTCTAACGAAAGATGGAGAGAATTAAACCCAATCAGTAATGATACAGATGGAGATACTTTCACAGACTCTAAAGAGAAACAATGGGGATACAATCCATTATCAAAGGACACAGATAACGACGGATTAGATGACAATGTTGAAGATATATCAAATCATGGAACATGGGATTCTGCAACAGAAACAAATGCAAAGGAGAAGGATACTGATAAAGATGGACTTGATGACAATATTGAGATCTCTGGGTGGACTATTGTAATCATACACGAGGCCACAAAAGAATTAATGAATAAATATACGGTTTCATCCAATCCAAGAAATCCAGATTCAGAAGGGGATGGATTAACCGATCTTCAAGAATATTCAAACATAACAGATCCATGGAAAGAGGATACGGATGGCGACGGAAGATCGGATCTGATGGAGCTAACATATAATTTCAATAGTTCTGCTACAGGTATTGATGGAACACCGCCAGAGATATACAAATTTGACAGCAAGTATGATGTCACTTACGAAAAATACCTGGGAGTAAAGTTACCAAATGGGATCAAATTATGTGTTGGAATTACGGTTAGAGATCTGTTCGGAGTATATGGGGTTCAAGTAACCATAGCTGGGCTAGGTCAACAATCCATCTTCACAAATTATCTAACCAATGTTTCTGTAGATTTTGAATGGAAGGTCAGCGGTTGGGACAGTATCAAGAAAACCATCTGGGAAGGATTCGAGATAAATATAACAGCAAAGGACAGGAATGATAATTTTGGATTTAAAGAAGAAGAGCAACCGGGTATTGCTAAGTTGATAATATCCGCTTTACTGGGACCACTTATTACATATGTAAATTTCATATCTGAATTGGTAACAGGCTTTCTAAGTTGGATTGAAGATGCAATTATGGGGTTGATCACGCCTCCGATTGAGAAAGTAAAAAATATAATATTCTCTTTTAAAGATTTTATTGTTAATGAGTTAAAAGTGCTGTGTTGCATAATTTCTAATCGTCATCCATTATAATCACGAAGGCCCGCCGGCCGATATACTTTTTTGGAGCATCGACT
>JAFGLL010000073.1 GCA_016928095.1 Thermoplasmatota archaeon | reverse complement strand
CATCTCCCACTCATCGGGCATACCGTCGTAATCCATGTCGCCCGAGGTCCCCCGGACCTCCACGTTCTGATAGTCGCTGCCGCCCGTTCCCTTCGTGGAGACCTCTGCGACCCCCTTGAGAACGATCCTGTGGGATTCGTGGACGAGGATCTCGACGGAGTGCACCGTCCCTGCATTCAGCAGTATCTTCACCGTGGCGTCCTTCGTCTGGTTGACCCCGATATCGCCGAAGTCCATCTCTTTCCTGTCGGAGGCTATATTGGATTCATCCACGACAGGCCATATATCGGCCACCACGCCGCAGGCGTCCTTCGTCCCATCATTGGTCATGTAGATGGTGATCTCCACCGTGATGCCCACATCCTCGGAGCTTCTGAAGAACACCTCGTCGATATAGAGATGGGGTAACCTTATCACATCCTCGAAAAGACCCGTATCCTTTGTCCGATCGCCCTCATCGGCGAAGGCCACGGCCACGACCGTGATGCATATCAACGAGATCGCCGCCAGGAGGGCATAGATCGCCCCGGCGGGGATCTCGATCCTGCGTCCGAACCTTGATGCTTTCTTTCTGGTCATATCCTTCTCACCTCGTCCGGTGTCCCCGGACCTTGTGAGAAAAACATGACGTTGAGTATTTAATCAAACATTGGAACGCATCTTTGACAATGCCCCGGGATCATCCCCCGTCATCTGCCGGGGATCGAACCTTTCCTTCCGCACTGCGGGCATCTGAACTTGGTCCCTTTGAACACGGACGGTATCTCTATCTTCTCCCCGCATTTGCAGGTGATGATGAGGTCCTCCTTAGGTTCCTCATCCACATCCTCCCATTCCTCCTCGTCAAGCTCTTCGAGCTCCTCCTCGTCAAGCTCCTCCCAGTCCTCGTCCTCACCCCATTCTTCGGTCTCCCCCCATTCCTCCTCCGGACCCGCTTCGGTCCCTCTCTGAGCGATCGAAGGCGGGACCACACCTTCCGGAAGCATTATATCCACGGTCTCCTCGATGACGGGGGCCCTGACCTGCCGTGTCCTCTTGATGGCAGGTCTCTTTGGCTTTCTCTCTTTTCTCTGTCCGAACAGCTCGTCCCTGAGGTCCGTCAGGTCTTCCTCATCCTTGTCCTGCTCGAGGTCCAGGTCGATACCCAGGTCAACCGTCTCCGAGCCGGCCATGAACAGGGGTATATCCTCCGCTGGAGCAGTCACAGTGGACGGCTCCCACCCGGGCGGTGAGTAGATCCCTCCCTCCCTCTTCTCGACCGGTGTCAGAGGTTCGAGCGAAGTTGGATGGCTCGCCGGGATAGCTGTCACCTGAGGAACACTGACCTTGGGTACGGGTTCCTTGATCTTCCGATCCCCCCTGAACATGAATATCAGCAGGATGAGTATGAACAGAAGGATGATGACGATCACGATGACGGCGATCATCCATCCTTCGAGGAAGAGTGCCTGTCCATCGTCGTCATCGTCCCCCTCGATCCCCTCATTGCGAACATGATATGCAACAGGTGTGATGTATTCGATCATCTCGCCGTCCGAGTCGGTCACGGTCACCTTTACATCATATCCCAGTGAATCCGGGAACATTCGATCGCCGGAACCGTCCCTCTCCGCCGTGTTCCAATCAACGTAGTACAAGGTCCATTGATCGGGCACGAACGCTCCACCCGGATCGGTCCTGCTGACATTGTCGATAACTACCCAGGTGGTCCTGACAAGTACTTCGACCTTGATATTGGCCGGTGGGACCGGCTCGTCATCCGAGACGTTGAAAGAAAGCCTCACGACCCCTGATAGGGGCAGATTGAACGACGGGAGGTTCGTCTGAAGCTTTGGTCCGTAAATGTTCTTCACGCGGACGTCGGATATCTGGTGCATCCCTGTGAGGTTGTCCTGGTCCGTCACTTCTACCCTGACATCAATGAGGCCGTTCTTCACTGTGGTCGAATCCCAGTTGACCTGGACGAGGGTGCCGAGAAGGAACGTCCTTCCCATGGAGTTCCAGATATCGACCCCCTGTGGCCTGTAGAGGAACCTGATATCGCTCTCCCGGATGTTCATATCACGGTCCGTCACCACCGCGGTGAAGGTCACCAGGCCGGTGAGGGAATCACCACCCGTGTGGCTGGTGATCGTTACTGCAGGCTCGTAGAGGTTGTGTATGGTGACCGGTTCGTCCAGCATCAGTTCGACCTGCAGATTCGTCGAGTCCACCACCCTTGCCATGAGGTCGTATTCCCCGTTATCGAGCAGTGTGGTGTCCCACTCGAAGGTGAAGGTGCCGTTCTGGCCTCCGGTCATGTTGCCAAGCAGGTCCCAGGTCTCCACATCGGTCTGCCTCACGAAAAGTTGCAGAGGCGATATCACATCATCGTCCTGGTCCTGGGTGCTGACCGTAACGATGAAGGCCCCCGAGATGGTCGAACCGGGGAACGGCCTGAGGATCTCGCCCTGGGGAGGATAGTAATTGTTTATGAACGCCGGTGCAATGTTCCTTGAACCGGACCCGAGTCCATACCGGGTGCTTGCGTTGACCATGAACCAGATGGGTCCATCCATCAGAGGTTCCGTGTCGAACTCCGCCATGTAATCCGAGGTGGCCCCATCGATCGGCGCGGACCTGTTAGCATATTCCGTCCATGTGATATTATCGCGGGAATAGTAGAACCTCACGGGCGGGTCAAGCTCCTCGGAGGAGGGGATGATGACCTTCGCGGTTATATCCTCCACCCATCTTAGCTCCGTCAGGTCCGCTGGATATATCAGCTTCACGAATGGTGGCGCATGGTTGAGAACATCGACCCTATCGGTGTACATGGCCGTTTCAAGTCCGAAACTGTCGATGATACTGACCTTGAAGAAGTAGCCACCGTTGGCGAACAGTGTTGTGTTCCAGAATTTGACGGCCACATCACCCTCCACACTGTCAGGGGAACCGTCGCCTATGGGGTTCCAGGACCTATTGTCGCTGGAGCGGTAGAACCTGACGTCCTCCACTTTGGCATCCTTGTCGATATCGAACACCCTTGCACTGATGTTGACATGACCGGAAACGGTCTCATGCCGTTTGGGGGTCAGTATCCATAGCTTCGGGGGTGTTGGGGACCTGTCCACAAGTGTGGTTCTCAGATGGCCCGACCATGTCCAGGAGAGCACGAGAAGCTCAGGGTACAGGTTGCCATCGTGGTCCTCTACCGATATCACGCGCCATCCATAGTTGTTGAAATCCTCCGGTGCGTCGTTGACCTCCCTTGCAGAAGCGACAGCCAATTCGCCATCCGGAATTGGAAGGTCGAACACATAGATCCGCCCCAGGGACCCGGGTCCGATATAGTCCAATGGTGCTGCTATCGCTATCGAGGGGACAAGGTTGAAGGGAGATGTTCCTAGCCTCGCCATGGATGTCCCGATCCCCGAGTTCGGAGTACCCGTGATGGTCGTATTGCACATCCCCTGATTGATACCGGCGAGTTGGACCCAGTATGGCTGGCCGCCCCTGAATATCCTCACCGTCCCCTGGGTGGGAGAACCGACCATAAGGTCTTCCTGCCCATCCCTGTCGCAATCAGCAGAGAGCAGTCCTGACCCAAGGCCGCCTGATCCCGTCAGGGTCTTTATATCGTGGGAAAGTGTCCTGAAGGTGAGGGTTATGTTATCAAAGCCAAAACCCCCGAACTCGGAGCTTGCGGTCCATCTCGAGATCTTGCCGCCCATATCGAGATAATATTCACCCGGACCGTCGATCAGTTGCAGGATATCGGTCTGGAAGGAGCCTGTGCCGAACAGGTTCGGTCCGTTGCTGGTGGTCTGACCCGGCATTGTGAATATTTCCGGGGTCAGGTCCGGTTCCGGGTTCCTATCCATCCCGCTCCCAAGATAGGTCATGGACCCCGAGGAACCGGTCAATCTGGCTTTGATCCAGAGCCGCTCCTGGGATTCGAAACCCCAGTCCTCGTATTCCCAGTCGAAGGATAGGATCGCTGAATTGATCCCGTTGATATTCGATGGTAAGAGCCGGAAGGAAACCCCGTAAGCTCCTGACATGTCCCTTTCGTTGCTGGTGGTCAGGATACCCCCCACCTCGATGAACAGCTTGTTCTCCACCCCTATGGACCTGTTCGCATTGTTGGCGTTCCCCGTTGCTTCATTGTACCTTACCGAATCATATCCCGTGGCGCTATCATAAATGTGGGTGGGTGAGGTGTCCCACCCATCATCCCCTGCCCCCCACCCCCAGGTGTTACCCGAGGTCGCTATGCTCCCCTGGAGATCGACCACCCCGGTAACGTTCGCTCCGGGGAGGAAGAAGGGAGTGTCCGAGACCTCGATGTTGATGATCCTTAGCTCTCCGTTGTCCGGAGAGGAAAAGATGAAGGCGTCCCTTCCTGTCCCGTAAAGATCGAGCGAGGCGGTCCTTGTGTTGTTCTTCACGCTGTTCTGAGGAAGCTCTATCTCGTAGCCGAAATCGGGGAGCACTCCTCCCGAGAACATCTCGAACCTGGGAAGGGTCGTGCCGCTCCTCATCGACAGTACCATAAGGTCATCGACCCCATCCCCGGTCATGTCACCCACCTCGAGATGCGATCCGAAGAGATATGTATCGTTCCCTGCTATCTCGAATACTGCCTGGGATGGGTCCAGGATCGTCCCCTTGACCGCGATATTTATATCGGATGATTCGTAAACAAGCAGCTTACCGGTCCCTCCAAGTGCGCCCGGGCAGCCGATAACAAGGTCAGGCCAGGTATCTCCAGCATAGTCCCATGCCACCACACTCTGTCCCAGAAGGAAGCCCTCTTCACCCGTGATCACCAGGTCAGCATTGTAGGGTTCGAGTGCAGGGAACCCATCCTTGCTCCCCCAGAACAGGAACACCACGCCCGAATCCGGACCGTTGGTCGCATTTGTCGGCATGGTCATGATGATGTCGATGAAGCCGTCCCTGTCGAAGTCACCGATGGACCTCACATCGTGCAGAAGGTTCATGGGCACATCCACCGTCTCGAACGATGCCAGAGGTTTCAAGGATATACCTGCCGGGAAGGTAATGACCATCGGAAGCAGGACCATTAAAAGGATGGGGAAGGCAAATATTCGACGATCCCCGTGTAATGATCTCATGGTATTCAAGTGAAACACCCGCCATACGAAATTCATAGGTCCCGTATAAGTCTGACCGGGGTCCATGGTATTGGTAATTATTTAAACATTAAGAAGACGGAATAGGCAAAGCCCGGGATACTTATTTCCGAGCGGACAGCCTCAGGAGAACTCCTTCAGGAAATCCTCCACCATGCCCATGCCACCCTGACCCTGAACGAACCCGTTATATGGCTCCCGGGGTGTGATCTCCCTGCTTATCGGTGTTAGCATCATCTTCCTGATACCCTCCGGGTCCTGGGTCTGTCCCATGACCCATCCGAGCTTGCAGTATGCCACCTCGGGCAGCATGTTGTCGAGCGGTACCACACCTCTTGCCATCAGGTCCCTTCCCGTGTCGTAAACGAACATGTGAGTATATCCGTAGAGCGTCTGAACGGTCATGAACATGGGAATGCCCTCATCATGGGCCCTCTGGATCGGGTCGTACAGGGGTTTGTTTACATGGCCCAGACCGGTCCCGGCTATTATGATGCCCTTGTATCTTTTATCGATCATGGATTCCAGGATGTCCGGGTGCATGTTGGGGTAGTAATACAGGATGGATACCCGTTCCTCGAACCTGGGATAGATCTCCACCTCCGTATCGGTCCTCCTTTTCCGGTAGTCGTTCCTGAAATAGGTGAACTGCCCGTCCTCCACCTTGCCGATGGGTATGTCCCCGAGGGTCTTGAAGGTGTTGCGGTACGAGGAATGCATCTTGCGGACCCGGGTCCCCGGGTGTATGAAGATATACCTGTCAGAGGTGGTACCGAACATGGTGACGACAGTCTCGGCAACATCGGAAAAGGCTGCGGTCGTCACGGAACCGATAAGTGTCCTTGCAGCATCGGATGAAGGTCTGTCGGATGATCGCTGACTTCCAACGCAGACGATGGGGACGGGGGAGTTCTGGACCATGAAGTTCATGATGGCCGCTGTATAATGCATGGTATCCGTCCCGTGGCCGATGACTATACCCTGGACGCCTCCCTCTATCTCCTTCTTGATGTTCTCGGCAAGTACTTTCCACTGGTGTGGGCCCATGTTCTCGGAGAAGACCCCGAAAAGCTTCTTCGTCGTGATATTGGCAAGGTCGGCCAGCTCCGGAACGGCCCCGAAGAGCTCGCCCGGGGTGAACGCGGGGATCACCGCTCCCGTCCGGTAATCCAGCCTTGAGGCGATGGTCCCCCCCGTTCCGAGGATCGTGACATTGGGTTTGTCCTTGTCGTAGGGGAATTCCTTTTCAGGGATCTTGTAGTTCGCTTTCTTCTGGCCTTTCTGCTCGATGGATATCACGTGATCGTACCTGATGCCTATGTTGTATCCGGTTATCATCTTCAGGACAAGGTGGGAATCGTCCCCGGCCGACCTTGGAAGGAGAATGCCTTCCACCGGACCTTCGGGTGTCTTCACTACTATCCTGTCCCAGACGATTATCTTCTCCCTCTTGAGGACCTCGAGGGCGGGACCCCTGTATCCCTGATAGATGTCATCCGTCATCGGCGCACCAAGTCGAGGAAAGGGGCCCCTGTAGATAACGCTTTCTTCTTGTTCTCAGAAGAGAACACCGATGATCAGCAGGACAAGGATGAGGGAGCCAGAACCCACCACGTCCATGAAGGCTGTCAGTATCGGGATAACGACATTGTCCGGATCGAGTCCGAGCTTGAATGACAGAAAAGCGATATAGTAAGCGACGGCAGATGTTACGGTTGTTATGAGGGTAGCTCCGAGGAACATGATCAGGAGGACCTCCAGGACCGGAGGGATGGAGCTACCGGTGATCACACCCAACAGCATTCCGCCGCCGCCGATGACAAGGAGAAAGACGACCAGCGAGATCAGCCATAATGAGATGCCCGAGGAGATCGCAAGTTCGTTCGGTCTGAAGGAGAGTTTATACTGACCCAGATACGCTGAGGATGTGACCCTCGAACCGAGGACCGATCCCATGCTCCCCCCCTGCCCGTTCAGGGCAGGGACCATTATCAGGAAGATCGATCCGGCAAGGAGGGCATCGAAGCTGGCCCCGAGAACGAGACCCGAGAAGGTGGAGAACATTACCGCAACCATTGCCACGGGCAGGGCCTCCCTCAATATTTCTCTGGACCCACCTCTACCCTTCAAGGCCATGTATAGAGATATCAGCAACACCATGATGATGGCCGATCCGGAGAAAAGGAACGCAGTGGCGTCCGATAGATTCATGGAAAGGCGGGCACAAAGGAACAGCACCGGTACCGTGAGAAGATCGCCGGCAGTGGCAACTATGGGGATCGATACATTGTCCGGGTCCCACCCCCTTTTGAACGTGAGGAACGAGACACCGAAGGTGATGATGAACATAAAGACCCCTGATATGAGGGCTGCAATGATCGATATGAACACCAGGTCCTCGACATTCCCCACCGAGATCCCGAGGAGCCTCCCTGCGACCTCTGCGAGCACTGGGATGAGGACGGAAAGGAAGAACAGCTGCATGGCGGCTGCCACGAGTTGAACCCGAAGCTCTTTGTTCCTCCTGAAGCGGGGCTCTATAGTTCCGAGATGGAGTTTGGAACCCAATCTGGCGGCAAGGGCACCGAATATGTTGCCCCTGAGGCCGACCGTTGACGGCAGGATTATCAGGAGACCCGGGATCTTTATCAGGATATCTTCGAACCGGCCAAGGAAGAACCCCGGAAAAAGATCTATGATGCCGCAGACGACCAGGACCAGGGCTACCTGCCGGAGCAGAGTGGTCTCAGGCTTGATGTATTCCGGCACCTTCCGCCGCACATTTGCAATGAGGGTCCTGACTGGCATCGAAGCGGATGACCATATTCTGGTCGGTCCTACCATTATCAAGGACAATACCTCCAAATTGCGAACGTTGGTGCGGGTCTTCATCCATCATGAAAGATCTACCTCGTCAAGGGATCATAATAACCCCCGACCCTCTCGCAAAACCGTATCCACTATAAATGGCTTGTCGAGGACTGTCGAGAGCTGCATCCATACCCCGAACGGTCACGGGTACGACGGGTACACTGCAAGGTAGTCAACATGAAGTTGAGATATGTTTTTATAGAAGTCTTATAAATTAGAAATATATTTATAGAAGTGACCTATACAGTATCACCCCCGAATATGAACGTGAAAAGGAGGAAAGATCAACATGTACGCAGGTGGAAACAATATGTATGCAGGTGGAACACCCATACTGGTCCTCAAGGAAGGGACCGACCGGAAGAGCGGCAAGGGTGCTCAGTTCAACAACATTGCAGCGGCAAAGGCGATAGCCGACGCTGTAAGGACGACCCTTGGACCAAAGGGAATGGACAAGATGCTTGTGGATTCCATGGGAGATGTCGTCATCACCAACGATGGTGTGACCATCCTCAAAGAGGTGGACGTCGAGCATCCCGCAGCCAAGATGGTTATCGAGGTTGCCAAGACCCAGGACGAGCAATGCGGCGATGGGACCACCACCGCGGTGATCTTCGCCGGTGAGCTTCTGAAGCTTGCCGAGGCGCTCATCGAGAAGAACATACACCCGACCCTCATCACGGAGGGTTACAGGCTTGCTGCCGAGAAAGCAGTGGATATCCTGAACAACATCTCATTGAATGTCGCTGACGACAAGGAGGCTCTGCTGAATATTGCCAAGACCTCCATGACCGGAAAGTCTGCCGGGGATAAGAAGGACCTCCTGGCGGAGATCGCCGTGAAAGCGGTGACCGCCATCACGGAGACCAGGGATGGAAAGAAGAAGGCAGATATCGACAATATAAAGGTCGAGAAGAAACAGGGAGGCTCCATAAAGGACACCGAGCTCATCGAAGGCATCATCGTTGACAAGGAGAGGGTGCATGAGGGAATGCCCACATTCCTAAAGAACCCGAAGATAGCCCTTATCAACGCGGCCTTCGAGGTGAAGAAGACAGAGGTCGATGCGAAGATCCAGATCACGGACCCCTCCCAGTTCCAGGCATTCCTGGAGAACGAGGAGAACATCCTCAGGAACATGGTAAAGAAGGTCGAGGGATCGGGAGCCAATGTCGTCTTCTGCCAGAAGGGCATTGATGATCTGGCCCAGCACTTTTTGGCCAAGAACGGCATATATGCCGCAAGAAGGGTCAAGAAATCCGACATGGAGAAGCTGGCAAAGGCCACCGGGGCAAAGGTCATCTCCAACCTGGAGGACCTCAGCCCCTCGGACCTTGGCAAGGCAGGTGCCGTCGAGGAGAAGAAGATCGGCGGTGACGATATGACCTTCGTCACCGGCTGCAAGAACGCAAAGGCCGTGTCCATCCTCATAAGGGGAGCTTCCGAGCACGTCATCGACGAGATCGAGAGAGGCCTTCACGATGCGCTGTCCACCGTGGCAGTCGCTGTCGAGGATGGAAAGATGACCGCGGGTGGCGGATCGGCCGCCATAGAGATCGCGAGGGATCTTCGGTCCTTTGCCATCAAGACCGGGGGCAGGGAACAGTTTGCCATCGAAGCTTTCGCCACCGCACTCGAGGTCGTTCCGAGGACCCTGGCCGAGAATGCCGGGCTAGACCCGATCAACACCATCATCGAGATCAACAAGGCACACTCCAAGGGTAAGAAGTTCCATGGAGTGAACGTGTACACCGGCCAGATAGAGGACATGAGGGCGCTCAACGTCCTCGAACCTCTCAGGGTCGGGACCCAGGCTATTCAGGCAGCCACCGAGACCGCGAACATGGTACTGAGGATCGACGATGTGATAGCATCCAAGTCCGGCGGTGCCCCTGGCGGAGCACCTGGCGGCATGCCTCCCGGCGGAATGGGAGGCGGCGGCATGGGTGGAATGGGAGACATGGATTACTGATCCGGGTCTCAAGACACTTTTTTCGGGGCCCTTCGGGGCCCCTTTTTTTTATACATATCTCACATCAGGATTTTTATACGTTACAGGCCTTCCACAAAGCAGGTGTGATCATGTACGACCCCAGATTGAAGAAGCTTGCTGATGTCCTGATAGACCATTCAACGAAACTGAAGAAAGGAGAGACCATCTACATAGAGACCTTCGACATCCCCGTCGAGATGGTCGAGACGCTGGTCCGGAAGGTCTACGAGGTGGGGGGCAGACCCCTGGTCTCCCAGAAATACGCGAAGGTCCTGCGTAGGCTCTACATGGATGCGGATGAGGGAACAATGAGGACCATCGGCGAGCTCGAGCTTGCCACAATGAAGAAGGCGGATGCCTACATCGGCCTCCGCGGCTCCCACAATATAACAGAGACCTCGGACGTCCCCCCGGAGAAGATGGAATTGTATAAGAAGTACTGGTGGGGGCCCGTTCACATTGAGTGGAGGGTTCCCAGGACACGGTGGGTGGTTCTCAGATGGCCCACCTCATCCATGTCACAGCAGGCGCAGATGTCCACCGAGGCCTTCGAGGACTTCTATTTCAACACCTGCACGATGGACTACAGCAAGATGTCGAAGGCAATGGACCCCCTCAAAGCTATCATGGAGAGGACAGACAAGGTGCGCATCGTCGCTCCCGGGACGGATCTCAGATTCTCGATCAAGGACATACCAGTTGTAAAATGCGACGGGGAGCTCAACATCCCCGACGGTGAGGTGTTCACAGCTCCGGTGAAGGATTCGGTGAACGGAACCCTTGCCTACAATACCCAGACACTGTATGACGGCAAGGTCTTTTCCTCCGTGAAGCTTGAGTTCAAGGATGGGAAGATCATGAAGGCCACCGCCAACAACACGGAGTCCCTGAACAAGATACTCGATACCGACGAGGGAGCGAGGTATGTAGGGGAGTTCGCTATCGGGGTGAACCCCTTCGTAACGAAACCCATGCTCGATACGCTGTTCGACGAGAAGATATCCGGATCCATCCACTTCACACCGGGCAACTCCTATGACGAGGCGCCCAACGGGAACAGGTCGAAGGTACACTGGGACATGGTTCTGATACAGACCCCCGAATGGGGCGGAGGGGAACTCTACTTCGACGATGTGTTGATCAGGAAGGACGGGATCTTTGTCCTGGACGAATTGAAGGGTCTCAACCCCGACAACCTGATGTGAGATAGGCAACTTCCATCGTTTTCTCCTTCACACTATTTGGGCTCTTCCATTGTCATCTTTCTGATCTTTCCGAATAGGTCAGACTCTTCCCACAAGAGAGATGTGATTCGGAAAGTGTTACAAATATGGGTTAATTATATATGCTCTTTTAATTAATGCTACAAAATCCTCTGAAGGAGTGAGGAGGTATTGTTATAGCCGATACAGGCTTTAGGAGATGGTATTATTATATCGGCAAGATGGTGAACGCGTCAAACGGCAATCTGTACCACTCCTCCGGCATAGATATCTCTTTAAGGATCAGAGGTTTTGGAAAACAGCTACAGGTAATCCGGTCATACAACAGCAAGAAATCGAATGATATCACCGATTTCGGCAGGAGCTGGACGTTCAATTACGGCATCAAACTCGAGGATAACATAACAAATATGATTATGATAACCTGAAGAAATAAGAGTTGTAATACCTATGAAAAATAAATATGAATTTTTTTCGGTTGCAATGGCTTTCTTTTTTGCATTGATCATTTTTTCATTAAATATGTTAATAATTATAACATTAACTTACATTGACAAGGATGATGATATCGAGTCATTCGATGACCGGGAATTGGAGAATGAGTCCATCCTACTTGAAGCGTATGATTATGTTGCAATTAACTTAACTTCTTCCCATAGATGGTCCGAACCTGGATTGATCTGGAAATGGGAAGTTGAACCCGCCTCGGAAAGAATAGTCTTCGAAATTCAAAAGGAAGACCAGTTGTTACTTGTTATCGATTCATCGAATAGTAATGAAGAAATTCCATTATCAACGGGAGATGTCTACCATTGTACCTGGAAGAATACGAATAACCGATCGGTGAATTTGACGATAAATACATTTTCGTTCTCCATCTCCATGAGCGGAAAGTTATTCTTTATATCATTCAATGTTATTGCGGTATTATTGATAATAACCACTTTTATTTTTGCGTATAGAAACAGAAAAGATATCGATAAGAGTGTTGCTCTGATGCCAAATATCATTCCTTTATTTACATTATTCCTTCAATTGATAGATTTTGGATTCGGAGTGGTGCTATTTTTGATCACTTTCATTATTTCTTTTTATATCTTCGACATAAATAAAATTTCTTTAGATGACAAATACGGAAAAATTATTATGGCGGCATATGTAATTATTATGGTTTTGATGATCGGAGGATCTTTAATTTTATTTATCCACGATTCCCCGAGTTATTTTTCATATTCTTACTCTTCGATGGAATATGCCGACCAGATATTTGTTAACGAAGAATATTTCGAATATTATACGGAGAGACCATTAGATTATTCTGGTGTTTCATTATTTCTATCTTTTGTAATGCTTTCTTTCCTATTGACGAGGTTATTGATACGGGAATTATTGCCTTATCTGTTCGAGTATGAAAGAGAAGAACATAGGACGGTATGCGTATGATCATCGAGAAGATACTTTATGATATCCTCTCGTATCTGTTCATCATTATCATCGTATTCAGTATATTGTACATAGAACGGACCATTTTCAAGAAGAGGATCCAAATATTGGAAAAAATGCTTAAGGACAATGAAATATCCGGATCCACATATATGTTCCCGGTTGTCGTAAGCACTGAAGCTTACAATAATCTACTACTTGAACCTTTATTCATCCACTGGAATCATTCAGGTTATCTGATTTTGAGGGATGGTATCTGGAGGATGATAGTCGTTCATAGAAAGAGTGGCAAGGTATTGAATAAGAAGATTAGACCACAAAATATAAAAAAGCACAGATTTTCTCGATTCTTGAATTCTCACTGTTTGCTCATCGATGAAGAAGATAGGTATTATCTCTCCTACGATACCGGTATGTCCCAGGTGTATTCGAAAAGGATGACCGATACCATATACGATATCGTGCTAAATAATCCATGATCAGTGGATTGAATATCATAATAGCCCGTTGTATCATTTTAGAGGTGCACTCCAGTCCTCATCCAGACCCCCGAATGGGGCGGAGGGGAACTCTACTTCGACGATGTTCTCATCCGCAAGGATGGGTTCTTCGTCATAGACGAGCTCAAGGGGTTGAACCCCGAAGCCCTGATGTGAAGTTCTATTTAGTAAGGCTCCCTTACGAAGGTCCATGAGGGTTTGCTGTCTGTTCAGCGGCGGCAAGGATTCGTCGTATTCCTTGCACCGGATGCTGCTTTCGGGGTTCGAGGTCCCGGTCCTTCTGACCATGAGATCGGCCGATCCCGATTCATGGCTATACCAGACCCCGGGAATGGAAGCCTCTCATATGTTCCATGAGCTGACCGGGATAGAGACCCGGGTGGTTCACTCTCCTGTATCCAGGGAATTGGAGAAAGAGGTGCTGTCCGGAGCCCTGAAGGTTCTGAAGGACGAGTTCGACCTTGATGCAGTGTGCTCCGGGGCACTGATGTCCGACTATCAGAGGATGGCATTCACGGATGCAGCCTGCGATGCGGGTCTGGTCTCCTTCACTCCTCTGTGGAGGAAGGATGGCAGGACCTACATGAAGGAGCTCCTTGAGCTTGGGTTCAGGTTCATCCTGCTATCATATTCCTCCGAGGGTTTCGGTGATCAGGACCTTGGAAGGGTTGTGGAGGAAGCGGACCTGGAGCGGTTCTTCTCCCTGTCGGATAGATGGAGGTCGCACCCGGCCTTCGAGGGCGGCGAGGCAGAGACCTTGGTCCTTGAAGCTCCGCTTTATAAAAGGAGAATGGAGGTCGAGGGATGCGTGATCAAGGACGGACCTTGCCGGGCAAGGTTCGTATTGAACAGGATGGTGCTGGTATGAAGGCTCCACTGGTCCTGAAAAATGCCAGGTTCGTTCTTTGCATGGACGGGAGCGGCATCCTCGAGAAGGTCGATGTCAGGTTGGAGGACGGTCTCATTGACAAGGTTGGAGCGGAGCTTTTTCAGAGAGGAGATGATGTCATCGACTGCTCCCGATCGGTCGTCATGCCCGGTCTGGTCAACTCCCACACCCATGCGGCCATGACATTGCTCAGGGGGTCCAATGACGATGCCCCTCTCCAGGAATGGCTCCGGACGATGTGGGATATCGAGGGGAGGTTAAGAACGGAGCAGGAAGTAATGGGAGCGGAGATGGGTTTTCTGGAGATGGTAAGGACCGGTACGACCGCCTGCATGGACCAGTACGGGGCCGAACCCGGTGTGGAGGCTGCGAACAAGGTCGGTATAAGACTGGCGGCAGGCGTCCCTCTGATATCGGTCTGGGGAAAGGCCGAAGAGCGTCTGAAGAACGCAGTTGAGTTCATTCACAGATACAGAGGTCATGACCGTATCATACCCATCGTCAACCTGCATTCCATCTACACCAACGATGAGGAGACGATGGTCAGATGCGGGGAGATGTCAAAGGAGGAGGATGTGCCACTGCACGTCCACTGCTCCGAGACCCGAAAGGAGGTATTCGAGAATAGAAGAGTGAAGGGGAGGCTCGGGGTCGAGGAGCTTGATCACAACGGTTGCCTCTGGGAGAGAACCGCACTTGTCCACATGGGGTGGGCGGCTTCCTGGGAGCTCAACATCGTCAGGGAGAAGGGTGCTTCGCTGGTCCACTGCCCGAGCTCGAACCAGAAGCTTGCGACAGGTGGATTCTTCCCCTTCAAGGACCTGAATGGAATGGGTGTCAGGGTCGGTCTTGGCACCGATGGTGCAGCTTCGAACAATTCCCTGGACATGTTCAGGGAGATGAAGGAGATGGCACTTGTCCAGAAAGGTCAGTACTGGGACCCCCTCGCCTGCACGGCTGCCGATGTCCTGCAAGTATCGACGGTCAACGGGAACGGGATACTCGGACAGAACGGAGGCGTGGTTGCCCCGGGCATGAATGCGGACCTCTGCGTTGTCGATATAGGGCCAGGGCTTGGGCCGCTCAGGAAGGATAACCTGAAGTCAGCGCTTGTCTATTCAGCTGTCGGCAATATGGTGAGAGCGACCATTGTGGGAGGCGACATCGTTTACAATAAAGGCAGGCTCATCGACGGGTCCGAACTGGCGGACAGGTATCAGGACCTTTCGGAAAGGCTCGACATGAAGTCCTACTGATCCTCGAGGACACCGGATACCTTCAATCTCTCCTTCACGTGGCCTCTTGCCCCGACTATCCTGAAGGAGGAGCCTCTGTCCCTAAGCTTCCTTGCCATGATGCTCATGCTGCGAGCTCCGATTTCCGGGAGGAATTCGAGACCCGAAAGGTCGAGGGTTATATCCGCTCCACGGTCGTGGGAGTTGGTTATGATGGATTCCAACCTGAGAACGGAATCCTCGTCCATGTTCCCCTCGACGATCCAATGGATGCTATCGTCCCCGGGCATCCTCTTCAGTTCCATAGGTGGGTATTTGGAGTGGGGGTTATATGATATTTTTCATTGAAAACCCTGTTCACGGGACCAAAAGTATAAGTAAAGGAGCCAGTATGGAAATGGGGAGTCATTAGCTTGCGTACAGGCAAAACCGGTGGACGGTCCAGGAACAGCAATTTCCGACAGAACGAGCAAAAGAAGGCAAAGAGGAAACCGATGCTGAACCTTGGCAAACTCGACTACTTCAACTGGGACCTCAACGAGATCATGGATGCATCCGACATGGATGAGGAGAAGGTCAATACCTTCAAAGCGAACATGACCGCCAAGGCAAGGCAGAGGTCCATAAAGGAAGCGAAGGATTTCGTTCGAGAGGTGGAGGAGCGAGGCGATTTTTCCAGGGAAACGGGGGACAGGCTCTGCAGACTCCTGGACAGGTATTCCAGGATCCGATGAGCGGATCGTCAAGACCTCGCGGCCTGCTTTAAATAATATATACTAACTAATCCCATATTGGCCCGAGGATCAATATGAAAGGATCATTGAAAGTGCTATCCATAGACGGAGGCGGGATCAGGGGCATCATCCCTTCCATGGTCCTGAAGGACATCGAGGAGATCACCGGGGACAGAATATCGGACCTGTTCGATCTTATTGGAGGGACATCAACTGGAGGCGTCATAGCGCTAGGGCTTACCAAACCGAACAGCAAGGGGAAGCCGGAGTTCTCCGCAAAGGATATCCTCGACCTATACGAGAGGAACGGCTCGAGGATCTTCTACCGCTCGATATGGAGGACCCTGGAATCGGCATGGGCGCTCCTGGATGAGAAATACTCCGTCAAGGGTTTCGAGGATGTCATGGAGGAATACTTCGGGGATACGCGGTTGAAGGAGGCCTTGAGCCCCTTGATCATCCCGTCGTACGAGATCGAGAGCAGGTCTGCCTGGTTCTTCAGGAGCGAGAGGGCAAGGGTGAGTCCCGACTACGATTTCCCCATGAAGGAGGTCGCAAGGGCGACCTCCGCAGCCCCGACCTATTTCGAACCCGCCAGGCTCAGAACCGAGAATGGCGTTGATTACTATGCCCTCATAGACGGGGGGACCTACGCGAACAATCCCGCCCTATGCACCTATGTAGAGGCAAGGACCCTGTTCCCGGAGGCAACGGATATCCTTGTCCTCTCGCTGGGAACGGGAGAGCTCACCCGCAGGATATCGCTGGAGGATGCAAAAGGATGGGGGCTTGCCAACTGGGCCCATCCGATACTCAATGTGATGTTCGACGGTCAGAGCGATACCGTGGACTACCAGATGGAGAAGCTTCTTCAACATTCGGGGGCGAGGAAGAGGTACTTCAGGTTCCAGACCCGGCTCGATTCTGGCATGGACGATCTTGATAATGCATCGGAGCAGAACATGCACAACCTCAAGGTCGAGGCTCAGGAGATGATAGACAAGCACTCGGAGGACCTTGATCTGCTCTGCGACATGCTGAGAGGGGATTGACCTCTGAGGTCATGACGGCTGGACCGGGTGTTTTATCTCATCGGCCCATTACATGCATCGGCAGGATTTCATATCTCCACGAGTTCGTATTCCAGGTTTCCAAGCCCAAGCTCCTCTCCGTGCCTGAGCTGGATCCTTCCGTCCACCTTCGGCCTCATTCCCCTGAACTTATCCTCGCCAGCCTCCCATCCGCCCTTGAGCTTGGAGTCCCTGAAACCCGGCTGTCGGTTAACCAGATCGTAGCAAGCAGCATCCAGAGCGACAGGGTCCTTGGATGCGAGGATACCAACATCGGGGACGATGGGGTTATCGGACCAGGGGAAGCAGTCGCAGTCGGGGGAGACCCTTGTGACGAAATTGATGAACCCCATCCTGCCCACCTTGTTCCGGGTCGCCCCGAAGGCATATTCCGCTATCCTCTCCAGGAACGGTGGGATCTCCGAGGACCAATTGAGGCCAATGGCTTCCTGTGGACATACCGTGATGCATTCGCCGCATCCGATGCAGACCTCATCCCTGATGAACACCTTCCCTCCTTCGAGTATGTGGGCATCGACCGGGCATATCCGCATGCAGGTCCCGCAACCTGTGCATTTCACGGGATCGACCTTAGGCCGCACGGAATGCTGGTCCATCTTCCCGTAAGCCGAACCGCAACCCATTCCAAGGTTCTTGATGGCTCCGCCGAAGCCTGCTGTCTCGTGACCTTTGAAGTGGGTCATGACGATCAGGGAATCGGCATTGTGGATGTCCGCGGCGATGCGTACCTTCTTGAAGTGTTTGGCATTGATATCCACCCAGCAAACGTTCCTCCCCCTGAGGCCGTCAGATATGATCAGCGGTGCACGCACCACGGAATAATCGAAACCGTGGGCGATGGCCGTCTCCAGATGATCCACCGAATTGTGGCGGCTCCCCGTGTAGAGCGTGTTCGAATCGGTGATAAATGGTTTCCCACCAGCCTCCTTTATCCTGTCTACCACCTCTCTTACATAAATGGGATTGATGAAAGCATCGCTTCCCATCTCGCCGAAATGTATCTTGACCGCAGTGAGATCGCCGGTCCTTATCCCGTCCCCCAAGCCTGCGGCAGTGAAGAGTCGTCCGACCTTGCTGGTCCTGCTCTCGCTTCTGGACCTCGCCCTGAGTGATGCAAAATAGACCTTGCTAGCCATTTGGAACTCACCTTGCTCAGGTTAGAGTGTATTATTAAAAAAACATTCTGATATGGATAAGGTGCGGGCGGGGAATGGGCTCCTTCCCCGCCCTTGTTCCTCGGGGCATCCCTGCCCTTTTTCTCTCCTCTTTCTCCCCCGGGCCCCGGTGCCGGAGCCCGATCCTGCTCCTATCATGCTGCGTTTGTGTGTCCGCACCAGACCGGTGGTGTTCCTCCGGGAGGGTGCGGACCGTCAGACGAAGGCATGGTTGTGCGGGTCCTTGGGGTTCTTCCTTTTCATCTCTTTCACCCCCGGCCGGTTTCCCGGCGAGTTGTCTTATGGTGATATGGGTATATGAGCATTTTAAAATTAAAGATCATTTTTAGATCTATAAATTCATTAGATGAACATTAATGAAGCCGAGGGAATGAACCGCTGTCGGTCCTTTTCAGATAGAGCGTTTTGGTTACAAGGACATTGGTGATATTGCTCAACCTTGCCGCGGTCTGGTTCAGTACGAACAGGACCTGGATTACCGCCATCGACTCCCTGCTTGTCAGGACCTTCATACCGTCTTTCTTGGCCCCCTTCACGGTCAGGCCTTCAATCCTCTGTGTCAACTGTCCGGTCACGATATCCTGGGACGAGGAACGGTTGATCTTTTCCTCCCGGTAACTCCTGATCATCTCAAGGCATCTTTCCACGGCCTCCTCCTTACCCATAACAATGGCCTCGAGTCCCAGTTCGAGCCCCTGGATGGACCTCCCTATGGAGTTCCTCCAGATGAAGAGAAGCTCCTCGAAAAGTATCTTATCCACACGCTCCGGACATTGGTCCAGGAGTTCCAGGGCTTCCTCTGTTATCTGGACCATGTATTCCATTTCATCGTGGATCCTCTCGATGGACTGGGAGACGATGAAATAACCTGCAGGTTCCACCTGGGGCAGGTCCCACAGCACATTGAGGGCGTTGGTATAGATCTTGTCAATGTTTATCTCGGCCCTCCTGACCAGGAAACCGACCTCCTTCATTCTCTGACCGAGTGTGTCCCGGTCCATCTGGAGAATGCCATCGATAAGCTCACGAAAGGCCTCGATGCTCCCTTCTATGGCGCTCTTTGCCCTGAGAACGATCTGTGAGTTTGAATAATTGGGGAAAACGAAAGTGCAGCGATGTGATGTAGGAGTGATGGAATACGAGAAACCGAGTTCCGAGGAGAGGCTTTCCAGGTCCGACATCAGGCATTCGTTGAGGCGGAATTCCCCGGCCTTGGGGATATCTATGTGGACATAACGGTCCACAAGGGAGAGCGAGACCAGGCTTTCACGGAGTTCCTCGAGTATCGATGGGTCCGGGCTTTCCATTCCGGTCCGTTTGGTGGAATAGATCGGGAGGTCATTTACCTTCAGCTGAACGACCCTGTAGGTGGATTGGTCGATCTCCTCTTCGTCCAGGTCCGGTCTGAACACTACGAACGACCTGCGGTTTATGGGTTTGAAGATCACTGAATCCATGTCCCACCCGAACGTCCGCCGGTAGATTATCGGAATGTTCATCGTTGACCCCTGGAGCCCCTTGAGGTAGATCAGACGCTCCTTCATTGCCTCATCCTCGTTGGGTTTGACCGGCTGTTTTCCCTTTCTCTTCTTCATATGGAAGCCCCGATCATGAATATTTACATTGGATTTATAAATTACTTTAGGCCTGTGATCAGGGATCCAGTATATTTATGGATTTGAATGAACATAAAATCCCCGATATTCCGGCCTGGTAAGTGTTATTAACCTCCTTCCCGTTAAGTGGATGGATCCTTAGAAATGGATAGGAGGGGGAAGAATGGTCGATCATGATGCTCCTGGTATTAGCATAGAGGAACGGTCCCCGGGCGATCGATCCGGGCATAGATATGATGAAATGCCAGGTGGACAGGGGACCGACAGGTTTCAGGAAGCAAAGAGGAAGGGACTGAAACAGACCAGGATGGGACTGGGACTTCTCCTGGGGGCGATCGCATGCATGATACTGTCCATGCTTGCTGCACCGATAGCATGCATCAGCTCGATCCTCGGCCTGGGGGTGCTCGGCCTCGGGATCTCGGCCTTAATAATGATGCTCCTCGGTGCTAATGCAATGGAGAAGCCTCACAGGACCCTTCTCTTGATCGCTCTTGTGATCGTGATCATAGCGATCCTTGTCACGATGGTCATTGCAATGATCACGGCGTTGTTATCCATGGGGTCCATTCTGGGCAGCGCGGGTGGGGAGGGTTTCGGTGGACAGGAGCTGAGAGACCTCTTCGAGAACGTCCGTTCGTTGGTGTTTTTCAGCATAATACCCAATATCATGTTGGCCGTGGGTTATGCCATGATACTTTACAAGCCTGCAAAGATGTGGGGCAGGGTGCTCCTGGGGGTATTCCTGTGTCTTTCTCTGATAACATCCATCGGCGCGGCCGCTCTGACGTATTCTCTGACGGGGGAAGTGATCGACGGGATCGATCCGGAGAGGGAGGATTACGATGCAGATGAGATAGACGAACTGCAGAAGGAAGTGACCATGAACAGCAGGATGGCGGGTCTGCTGCGGGTTCCGGAATATATGATCTATCTTGCGGTCGCGATCGGGGCGTTCCTCAACGTGAAGAAGATGGAAGAGGGGATCGGTTCGAGGCTCGACGACAGATTATACGGTCTGGAGTTATGATCTTGGAATGGAGCTGGAGACACATTATAACTGAATTTATGTTTATATATCTTAATATAAATTGAATATATCCATATAGTCCCTATCACCTTGAACAAGTGATGGACCGAGAGGTCCAGGGAGGTGAATGGATAGATGATAGGAGCTGTGATAGCGCTGTTGCTGTTCGGATCCATGGGGATCGGAGCAGTGACCATTCTGCTCTTGTGGTTGCTGGGTTTCAGATTGATACCGAACAACAAGTGCGCAGTGGTCGAGATGAAGTGGTCGGGGAAAGGTTCACTGAAGAACTGCATCATCGCGCTCAACGGTGAAGCAGGGTACCAGCCGGAAGTGCTTCGAGGCGGTATACATTTCAGGTCCCCGCTCAAGTACAGGGTGCACAAGGTCCCCCTTGTCACCGTACCTCAGGGGCTTATCGGATATGTCTTTGCACGTGATGGAGAGCCCCTGAGGCCGAAGCAGACACTGGGAAGGGTGATAGAGGAGAGCATGGAGTTCCAGGATGTGAGAGGATTCCTGATGAACGGAGGTCAGAGAGGGCCGCAGAGGGGCATAATCAGGGAAGGCACCTATGCGATCAACCTGGCCCAGTTCGTCGTCATCCTGGAGGATGACATATACCACCTGCCCATAAACAAAGACGACCTTCCCACGTTCAGGAAGATGGCGAAGATCATCTCGGTCCGAGAAGGGTTCAGGCCGATAGTGATCAAGGGCAGGTCAGACAACATCGGTGTCGTGACCGCACACGACGGACCACCGCTGAAGCCTGGAGAGATAATCGCTCCCCAGGTCGGCGAGAACACACCCAGCTCGAAGTTGAACCATGATAACTTCCAGGACCCGGAGAGGTTCCTGGCAGCAGGAGGAAAGAGAGGTAAACAGTACCAGGTCCTCGTGGATGGCACATATTTCATTAACAGGCTTTTCGCAACGGTGGAGATAATCCCCAAGACCGTGGTCCCCGTAGGATACGTCGGGGTGGTTGTCTCCTACTTCGGGAGCAAGGGAGAGGATGCATCGGGGGTCGATTACAAGCACGGCGAACTGGTGGATGTCGGACACAAGGGTGTCTGGAAGGATGCATTGATGCCGGGGAAATATCCCTTCAACGCCTATGCCGGAATGGTGATCCAGGTACCGACCACGAACATAGTCCTGAAATGGATCAAGAACCAGACCGGGAACCACAAACTGGACGAGAACCTCTCCGCGGTGGACCTTATCACCAAGGATGCTTTCGAGCCCGAGCTTCCCCTTTCCGTGGTCATTCACATAGATTACAGGAAAGCACCCCTGGTCATCCAGAGGTTCGGGGATGTGAAGAAGCTCGTGGACCAGACCCTCGACCCGATGGTGGCGGCCTACTTCAAGAACATCGGGCAGACCAAGACCCTCATCGAGCTCATCCAGGAGCGCAACGAGATCCAGGACAAGTCATCCCGGGACATGAGGGAGAAGTTCCTTCACTATGATCTGGAACTCGAAGAGGTGCTCATCGGGACCCCCTCTTCCTCGGCCAATGATGGCAGGATCGAACAGATCCTGGTCCAGCTTCGGGACCGTCAGATCGCCCGGGAGCAGCTGGAGACCTATGCAAGACAACAGGACGCGGCAATGAAGGAGAAGGAGCTCAACGAGGCAAAGGCCCTGGCCATGCAGCAAAGGGCCCTCACCGAGTCCCAGGTCTTCATCGACATCCAGCGCAACAAGGGCAAGGCCGACTACGAGAGGTCCGTCCAGGAGGCGGAGAAGATCAGGGCGCTTGCGGATGCGAATGCCGAGAAGGAGGCCAGAATAGGCATCGCCCAGGCCATTGCCATCGAGGAGAAGGTCAGGGCTTACGGCGGTCCTAGGTATCAGGTACTCCAGCAGTCCATAGATAGGTTCGCCCAGGCCGTGGAGCAGGGGAAGATCGACATCGTACCGAGGATGGTCGTATCATCGGGGAACAACGAGAATGGGTCATTCTCGGCCTTCGAGAACCTGATGCTCCTCCTGATGTCGGAGAAGCTCGGGGTCGATCTCGTTGAGATCGGTGAGCCGTCCGAGAGGTCCAGACATGTCAAGGAGGAACTCCTCAGAAAGATGGATGGGTCCGAAACGGAGAAGGCTGAAGCGGCCTAGGGTCTTGACACCAACCTATAAGGGGGGCTCCTTCACGGGCCCCCCGTCTTTTTTTTTCTTTTTTCGGAAAGTTTTTTCAGTGGGAACACCGCATATCGCCAGAAGATGAGGGAACAACATCGGGGGTTGAACATGACGTTCATGAAAAGTGACATCTTGAGGGCAGTTCCCATTCTGATCATTGCTGCAACAGTGCTGCTTCCCGGCTGCTTCGAGGACGGGGGGGAGGAATATCCTGACATCACCAGATATGACAAGATCCCCGCCGATTCCGTGAAGGTGACCCCCGAGACCGATGTCCACCCCCCCATCCTTCACTCGGACGAGTTCGAGGAACCGGTCCCCATGCCGGGTCTCGTGAACACCAGAGGCGGGGAGGATTCCCCCTTCATCCTTCCCGACGGGAACACGTTCTACTTCTTCTTCACCCCGGACGTGAGCGTCCCCGCCGAAAAGCAGGTCATCGATGATGTGACAGGCATCTACGGATCCCGCAGGGGGAACGGAACATGGACCGAACCGAAGAGGGTCTGGCTACAGGATCCCGGTAAGCTCGCACTTGATGGTGCTCATACGATCGTCGGGGATACGATGTGGTTCGCATCCGCAAGGGAGGGGTACACCGGTCTTCACTGGTTCACCGCGGACCGTGTCGATGGTGAATGGGAGAACTGGCAGTACGCCGGAGACAGATTGATCGAACTTGAGGTCGGGGAGCTCCATTTCGTCGGAGATGACCTCTACTTCCATTCCGGCAGGGAAGGGGGCAAGGGGCAGTATGATATCTGGACGATGAAGAGGATAGGAGACGACTGGTCCACCCCTGTCAACATAGAAGAGGTGAACACTGCGGAGAACGAGGGATGGCCGTACCTCACGCCGGATGGCAGGGAGATGTGGTTCACGAGGACGTATATGGGGACCCCTTCGATATGGAGGTCGTTCAACATCAACGGGGTGTGGCAGGAACCGGTCCTCATCCTGGAGATGTTCGCAGGGGAGCCCTCGCTTGATGAAGATGGGAACCTCTATTTTGTTCACCACTTTTTCGAGAACGATATCATGATCGAGGCGGACATCTACGTCTGCTACCGGAAATGAAATGACAGGAAAACCACATTACCGAAGAAGAATGATGATCAGCTCCCTCCCCCATCCCGTTTTGAGGGGACAAGGGACAGACTACCCTTGGGAACGGCGAAGCGGACGGTTCAGCTCTTTTAATCTTCGTCCTTCTTCTTTTCCTTATGGTCGACTACCTCGTAGTCCGGGTTATCGACATTTGCATCCTTATTGTCCCAGATCGGGGTCCCCGCCTGCTCGTAGTTAGGTCTGGTCCTGTCAACGATAATATCTTTGTCATGTATCTTCTTGGCTTCTTCGGGTGTAGCCAGGAAATCGAACGTATCGATTATCGGAGGCTCGTCCCTCATCACTTCGAGCTGCGGTTTGGACTTTATAAGGAAAGGGTTGTCTTCTTCCGGCATGATGATCCCTGACATCCATGCGATTGTCAACTATTAATAATTATATCATTGTAAGCTCACAAGGGCCCGACGGGAAAGATCGAGGAAAAAACGTACATTTTTTGGAACTGCGTCCAATAAAAGCAGTGGTCACGCTTCATCCTTAACTTTTATACATCCCACACCGAAATATGGATATTATCCAATTATCATCCATTTTTCCTGCCGATCCTCAGCGATGGGGGCATAGCTCCGTCCTCTCGAAATATTTTTGATGGTACTCCTCCGCCTTGTAGAATTCTCCCAATGGGGAGATCTCGGTCACGATCGGCATCTGATAGGTTCCGGAGCGTTCCCATCGGTCCGATGCTTCCCTGGCCTCCTTCTCCTGTTCCCCGGACCTGTAGAGGATCACAGACCGGTACTGTCTCCCGGTATCGGGCCCCTGTCTGTTGATGGTCGTGGGATCATGGATACTGAAGAAATGGTCAAGGAGCTGTCGGTATGAGATCACCGACGGGTCGAACCGGACCTTGACGACCTCTGCATGCCCGGTCCTGTCGGTGCAGACATCCTTGTAGGTCGGGTCCCTGGTATGGCCCCCTGAGTATCCAACCTCTGTTCCAACAACACCTTTCAGCTGGTCGAAGGACGCCTGAACGCCCCAGAAGCAACCGGCCCCGAACACCGCTTCATCCATTTTCTCACCACCATTATAAACGAAATGGTCTATTTATCCCTTGGACCGAAAATGTGAGTTGAGCGTCATGAGAGAAGCTGAAGAGTTCTTCGGGAGCATGGACCGTATCGGTTGTGATAACGAGATGGGTGCTGTGGAGCTCACCCTAAAGGCCTCCGAGGTTCTCGGGACCGCAGCAAGTACGATACGGGATGATCACACCCTTACCGAGCTCCTGGTATATCTCCTGAAGCAGAAACCTACAATGGCCCCCATGGTCAATCTCGTGAACGGAGCATTGTTGAGCATGGAAGAGGGCCTCCCCATCGATGGGTTCTGCGGTTCCTTCCGGAGCGAACTGCAAAACAGCGGCAGGATCGTTTCCGAGAAGGCCTCGGCCCTGATCAAGGACGGGTTCAGGGTAATGACCTACTCCAACAGTTCCACCATCTCCGACACCTTGATGAAGGCCGTATCCGAAGGAAAGAGGCTCGAGGTGGTCCTCTCGGAGGCAAGGCCGGTCCGGGAGGGCAGGTTGATGGCGAAAAGGACCAGCGACCTCGGGATCCCGGTGACCCTGGTAGCGGACAGCGCTCTTTTCCAGGAAATGGAGGATGTGGACATCGTGATGGTGGGTGCGGATGCTCTCTCTCATCGTTACATGGTCAACAAGATCGGAACAAGAGGGCTGGCATCACAGGCCAGGTTGCTGGGCAAGGACCTGATCGCTGTAGCAGGGAGCGATAAGGTGCTCCCCGCGGGTATCGAGAACTACAGGAAGGTCTTGAGACCGACGGACGAGATCATGGAACCTATGGAAGGTGTCCGGATCATGAACTACTATTTCGATCAGACCCCACTCAATCTGGTAAGTCGGATCGTCACCGAGAAAGGGCCCATGGGGCCGCACGAGATCATCCAGGAGGCGAAGGAGAAGAAGGTGCACCCCTTCGTGTCCGAATTCTATTCCAGGGGCCTGTGAGAAGCAAATCTTTTATCCGCAGAACATGATAGACCGGTAATGAGGACATGGTTGAAGGTCGTTCTGATATCGTTTGGAGTTTTCTTCCTCATCCTTTCTGCCATATGGTTCCTTGCATTGTCGACATCCGGTTTTCCCGCATTCCTGATCATACAGTTCATCTTTCTGTTCCTACTTGGTATTGCTCCGCTGGTCATCGTCATCGTTGTATCGAAGGGGGAGAAGCCTCCGGATGTTAGGATAGAACAGAAGATCGAGATCAAAGGAGAGGACCTTGTAGGGGGGGACAGGTCGTTGGAGAAGCTGAAATGCCACAATTGCGGTGCGGGTCTGGAAACGAAGGATGTGAAGTTCACCGATATGGGAATGATTGTGAAGTGCCCTTACTGCGATCAGGTCTATACTATGGAAGAGAAACCAAAATGGTAGGTGTGCAATATGTTCGGTTTCGAGAAGGGAGCGGGGAACAGGGTAAGACCTTTTATCATCTGCCTCCTTCTGATATTAGTGACCGGTTTTCTCATATATGCTGTCCCGTCACGTGCGAATGCGGCTGATTACGATTTCTCTCTGGACAGGGAAGAGGTGACGGTGTCGGTCCGGACAGACGGGAAAGCTCTCATAAGCTATACCTTCGACTTCATTAATTTTGGCAGCGGACTGGATGTGGTCGATGTCGGGATGCCCAATAAATATTACATACTGTCCACCGCCAGCGCTCATGTCACCACATACTCGGTGGGCGGGTCGATCATCAAGGATCAGGACATTTCGGATATACGAAGATCCGAGTATGTGGACCCCGGGGTAGAGGCCCACATGAATGCGGGGTCGGACCATCGGGTGGTCGTTGAGTTCTCCATTGTCTGCGACAGGATGGTATGGGAGAGCCCCGAGAACGAGAACATGGCAAGCGTCGAGTTCCGACCAACATGGTTCGATGCCGATCTTCAGAGGGGGAATACCGGTGATCTTACTGTCCATATAGTGCTTCCACAGACGGTCCCCGACCTGAACTACACTGCCTGGCACAACAGGGAGTGGGACGCTTGTACCCTGACCGGGGAGGGATGGAAGCTCACATGGCACTGGGGGGAAAGATCACCGGGGACGATCAGCAGCGGTAGTTGCGATGTGGGTGTTGCCTTCGACCGGCAGTATGTTGACAAGGTCTGGGAACAGACCATCTGGATGGATATAGCGGATCTGTTCATTGCCGTATTCGCGCTCCTGTGCCTCCTGCTCCCTGTCCTGTTCCCTGTCCTCTTCGGGGTATCCATAGTTGCCATTGCCATCTATTTTTCGGCCAGGAAGAGCAAGGACTATTTCAGGCCAACCGTTAGAATTCCGAGCGGACCGCCGAGGACCGGCCTGACCGCACCCGAGGCGGCGATGGTGCTGGAGCTTCCTCTGAACAGGGTCCTCGCCTTCGTGCTCTATGGTATGATCAAGAAGGGGGCCATAGTCCAGTCGTCCCAGGACCCTGTGAGGTTCGGATGGATCGATGGAGGGCTTCTCACCGAACAGTATGAGAAGGACGTTTTCGATTCGATAGAATCCGATGGGACCTTTAACAAGACGCAGCTTGAGAAGGCACTGACAAGTATGATCAAGCTCACCGAAAAGAAGATGGACGGGTTCAGCCAGAGGAAGACGCAGCAGCTCTACCGGAACATAGTCGATCGGGCATGGGAGGAGGTAAGAAGCACTGCTGATCCTGATGCTATGGAGGCGGTCCTGAGGCAGAAGGATGAATGGCTCGCCCTGGCTGACGACTATGACCGGAGGATGGACATCCTGGTGTTCCCGGTATTCATACATCATCCATCACATGGCCCGGGAGGTGCATCACACGGCTCAGGAGGTGCCGTTTTGGGGGCAGGGAGCTTCGCCAGGTCTTATGTCAATAACATTAACAGCCTAAGCAAGAACGTGGTCTCAAGCACGACCAGGCTGACCCATTCCATTGTGAACACCCTCCATCCCGCCCCTTCCGGAGGGAGTGGGGGGAGGTCCGGAGGCTTCAGTGGCGGTGGATGTGCCTGTGCTTGCGCATGCGCGTGCGCTTGTGCGGGGGGTGGTAGATGATGCTCGAGTTCCTCAGAAAGAAGCTCGTCAAACCCGGTGTATATCACTTCCTCGGCAAGGGAAGGCTCGAGGGAAGAAAGATACACCTTCGGGTGGACTCGCCCGATAAGGGAGTGCTCATACTTGACGCATCCAAGATGCTCATCCTGAACAGGACCGGGATAGAGTTCAGCTACCTGATGCTGGAGGGTCTGGACGACGAGACCATCGTGAAACGCATCCGGGGTATCTACAGGGTAAAGAAGGAGCAGGTAAGATCGGACCTGGAAATGTTCAAGAGCGAATTCCAGGAGGCCTTGGCCTCCGAAGAGGTCATTTCGAACATGGAGGATGACCTTTCCAGATTGTACGAGGGACAGAAGGCCCCTTACCGCATGGACCTGGCACTGACCTACAGGTGCTCCAACGACTGCATCCACTGCTACAACGAGACGAAGGATAAGAAGGAGCTTTCCACCGATCAGTGGAAGAAGGTGCTAAAAAAGCTCTGGGACCTTGGAATACCCCATATAATATTCACAGGAGGGGAGCCCACCCTGAGGGAGGACCTGCCGGACCTGATCGCACATGCGGAAGGTCTCGGTCAGATCACCGGGCTCAACACAAACGGCAGGAAGCTGAAGGACAGCAAATATCTTAAAAGGCTGATGGATGCAGGCCTGGACCATGTCCAGGTAACCCTGGCCTCGCACGATGAAGGGGTCCATGAGAGGATAACGCAGGCCAAGGGCTCCCACAGGGAGACCGTTCAGGCAGTGAGGAACTGCCTGGATGCCGGGATATATCTCGTGACCAACACCACCATCATGGAAGAGAACAAGCAGACCGTTCTGGATACCATCTCTTTCCTCCGGGACCTTGGTGTGAAGCATATAGCCGTGAATTCCCTGATAAGGTCGGGCAAGGGAAAGACCACCAAGGGTCTGGAACCTGCCGAACTTTGCTCCAAACTCGAGAAAGGCAGGGACATGGGAAGGTTGTCGGGGTTCGAGTTCAGATGGTATTCCCCGACCCCTTACTGCAAGCTGAACCCCATGGCACTGGGTTTGGGTATCCGACAGTGCTCGGCCTGCAGGCTGAACATGGCCGTGGAGCCGGACGGCTCCGTGATCCCATGTCAGAGCTATTACGAGCCGGTGGGGAACATCCTCAAGGACAGCTGGAAGGATATCTGGAACAGCGAGCTTTGCAGAAACATCAGGGAGAGGGGTGACCTCCCGAAAGATTGCAGCGAATGCGACCTGCTGGCTGTTTGCGGGGGGGGCTGCCCCCTCTCATGGAGGTCCGGAGAATACACCTGCATGAACGTGCTCTCATCGTGAGATGTCGATGACAGACCAGACCATAGGGATGTAGAAAAGTGTGGGAGGGAGGTCGTCAAGGACCCTCCCGTGCTTTACGGTGTATTCCCGCTCGAGGCTTACCCATCTTCTCATCTCCTCCGGAGAGGTGTCAAGGGGTATCAGTCCGAACCGATGCTTGAGACCCATGCCGGAGATAAGGTCCAGAAGGTCCATTCCGGCTTCCGGGTTCCCCCCTTCCTCCATTAAGATATCCCTCTCATATTGTACAAGGGAGGATAGATCGGACGGATGGACGATAGCACGGTTCCATACCGGCTCGCCAAGTATGCACACATTCCTGCGTGCAACCCTGATCATCTCGTTGATGACCCTAGCCATATCGGGATCCCAGATGAACAGGAAGCTGGAATATACGAGATCGAAGCTTCCGTCCGCGAAGGGGAGTTTTCCCCCGTCGCCCTCGATCACATCCATGCCTCTCTTCCTTGCATTCCCCACCTCTGCGGGGTCAAGGTCAATGCCTTTGACCTCAAGTATGTCAGAGAGGTTCTCCATCACCATTCCAGAACCGCACCCGACCTCGAGACCGGTGGTGCAGTCCCCGCAGTAGGTCCTGATCAGATACCTCTGCCATTCCCTGAACCATCCTGCCTGCACTTTCTGTATGTCCTCTGGCTGCACTCCGGCCATGAAAGTGTATTGACCTGAATGGATAAAATCTTAAGCATGGAAAGATCTCATTGCACTCCGCCAGAACCTGAAAACGATCGGCAGGTTGCGGTGGTATCATCCTCGTTTGTCAAGAAGCCCCTTGACCCACTCCCGGTTCTTCCACAGGGTGCATCCACCTCGGGTCCCTTCGAGCATATCGTGGTTCTGTCGGATATTTGCAAGCAGCTCGGACCCGAGGGCTTCCTTGAGGGGGACATCACGCAGGTTCCTATCCGAATAAGGAGCGAACGGACAGGGCTCCAGTCTGCCCGATGGATCGACATGAACGAAACCCCTGCCCGAAGAGAGACATCCTCCAAGTCTTTCCTCATCACCCGGGAACGTTATGAACAACCCGGGATGATCGGCCTTGAAAACGCTCATCAACCTGATCAGATCGTTCCTCTGCTCGAGGGTAGGTGCGATATGGTCGGTTTCTTCTTCGATGGGGATGTACTCGACGTAGAAGAAAAGTCTGCATCCATTACTTATCAGCTCATCGACGAACCCCTTTCCGGTCACGACCTCGTTGTTCTTCGAGGTCACGGTCACCGAGATCCCCCAAAAGATCCCCAAAGAAGAAAGTGCGGGGATCACTCTCCGGAGATTTCTGAAGACGCCGTCCCCCCTCCTGAGATCGGTCTCCTCCTCGAACCCTTCCATGCTGAGGACCGGTACTATGTTCCGGGCGTCCCTGATCTCCTCGATCATACTTTCATTCAGAAGCAACCCGTTCGTGAAGACGGGGAAAATGATCTCGGGGAACTCCTTGAGGATCCCTACGAGACCGGGCCTCAGGAGAGGCTCCCCCCCGGCTGTCAGGACGATGGAGACGCCGAGCTCTTTACACTGCTCCAGGACGCTCCTCAGAAGTCCGTCGTCCATCTCGGCGGCCACGTCGGAATGAAGCTTCCTGGCATAACATCCTCTGCAGTTGAGGTTGCATTCTCTTGTTACCGATATTATCATGAAGGCAGGAACATGGACACCATCATCGTCGAGTTTCTTCCTTCTCCCGGCTGCGGACACCTGGTGAGAGATCAGTTCGAAGACCCATTCGGGTCTCGTTTCGGAATACTCCGTCAGAATGCTGGATGCCCTATCCATCAGATCAATGATGCCCGAGCTTAGATGGTCCCCTATCTCCCTGTCATCCATTACGCTTCCCCGGATGGTCCCAATCTAAAGAGGTATATTAGACCTTTTCCTGTGATAACACACCAGGGTACGGGAACAGTATCGATCCCGTTATCGATACGGGGAAGGCTCCGTTGGAGATCCTACTTCTTTCTCATCTTCAGTGAGATCACGGCTCCGGAGAGGAATACCAGAGCGAAGAGGACCAGGATGAGGATGTCGAACCAGATGTCCGTGAGCCCCCATCCTCTGAGAAGCACGGACCGCAGTCCCTCGACAGCATAGGTAACGGGGACGATATACGATACGGGTCGAAGCCATTCCGGGATCGCCTCGAGCGGCCAGAACACTCCCGAGAGCAGGAATGCGGGCAGGACCAGGAACGGGAAGAACTGTATGGCCTGCGCCTCTCTCTGTGCAAGGCTGGATAGCAGGATCCCGAGGGACACGCTTACCACGGCCAGGAGGGAAGCTATTAGGAAAGCGATCAGCGGATTCCCCACAACGATGATATCGAAGACCAGCATCGCAAGGGAAAGCAGTATCGCAACCTGGACCATACCGATCATGCTGAAGGCAACGGCGTATCCCAGGACTATCTCCCCCTCCGTGACGGAGCTCGCAAGCAGCCGGTCGAGGGTTCCGTTGGTCCTCTCCCCGACGAAGGTTATCAAGGTCAGAAGTGTGGTCAGAAGGAAGACCACGAAACCCATGATCCCCGGGACGAACATATCGATGAACTCGGCCCCCTTTCCGTAAATGGGGGAGCTCGTATCGACGGAGAGGGGAGATGTGTAACCCCGGTCCTCTATCGTCTTCAGAAGGGCGTTCGCGAAGGCCTTCTGGACCTCCGATGCCACGTTCACGTTGCTCTGGTCGGACCTTATGCTGAGTGTTCCATTCTCCACGGTTGCACCCGGTTCAAGGATCGGCAGGAGGAGCGATCTTGTGAAGTTCTCGGGGAAATGAACGAAAGAGCGGTACCGGCCGGATTCCACATCCTCCACTCCCTCGTTGTAGCTTTCAACGATCGTTATACTGAGCTTTCCTTTCTCTATATTTGAGAGGACCTCATGCGAGATGATCACGGTCAGGTTCAGCTGCGGGATGAAAAGGCCCTCGTCCTGGTCTAGGACGACCACCTTGACGTCATCGACCTCCCCGCTGAAGGCTATCCCGAAAACGAACATCGCCATTACCGGTGCGAACAGTATCAGGACAAGGCTTCTCCTGTCGTGTTTGAGGGACCAGAGCAGCTTCTTCGTTACCATCAGGCCTCTTCCGATCTTCATCCATCCACCTCCCCGCACATTTTCAGGAATGCGTCTTCGAGGGAGTCGGAACCCGTTCGCCGCATGATATCGACCGGGGTCCCCAGCGCTATCAGTTTTCCATTCCTCATCATCCCTATCCTGTCGCAGTTCATGGCCTCGTCCATGTAATGTGTGGACATTATAACCGTCCTTCCCTCCTCCTTCAGTTTCCTGAAGGTGTCCCAGAAGTGCGCCCTGAGAGGTGGATCGACCCCAACCGTCGGCTCGTCCAGGAAGAGCAGTTCGGGGGAATGCACCATTGCCACGGCCAATGATATCCTGTGCTTCTGGCCACCGCTCAGGGTCGAAAGGACGAAACCTCTTCGATCGTACAGATCGACCATGGTCAGGACCTCCCTTTCACGCTCCATGAGTTCGTCCTTCCCCACCCTGTATATCCCGCAAAAGAGCTTCAGGTTCTCATGGACGGTCAGGTCCTCGTAGAGGGCAATTTCCTGTGGCATGTAACCGGTCCTCATCAAGTATGACCTGGATCCGACACTCTCTCCGAGTACAGTTGCCTCCCCACGGTCCGCTTTCAGGAGACCGCAGAGAATTCTTATCAGTGTGGTCTTCCCGGAACCGTTCGGACCCAGAAGACCGAAGACCTCCCCCTTTCGGACCTCGAGGTCAAGGCCATCTACCGCGCGGACCTTTCCGAAGGACCTTCGAAGTCCCCTAACCTCCACCACGTTCATAGGGAACCCTCCTTCAGGATCCCTTTCAAGAGGATGTCAATTGCCTCCCTGGTCCTTCTCTCGTCTATCTCGTGGAAGGGGTCCTCCCCGAGCATCATCCTCATGATCTCCGACCGAATGAAGTAGCTGGCGAAGAAGACACCGGCGGTCTCGAGGTCCAGCCCGGGTCTGGTTCGCCCTTTTAGGGCTTCCTCGAACCTGGAGAGCATGAACCTCTTAACCATCACCGGGAACTGGCCCATCTTACTGGCGACGATATCGTTCCTGGAAGCCTCGCGGATCATCAAACGGAACAAGGGTTCCTTTTCCCGCAGGTTCCCCCTGACGGTCGTTATCATCCGGTAGAGGTCCTCCTGCGGGTCTCCGGTGGGTCTCTCCACTTCGATCTTCATCCTCATCTCGATGAAATAACGGTCCATGACCTCGGAAAGCAGTTTCTCCTTCGAGCCGAAGTTGCGAAAAAGTGTCAGCTCGTTCACACCTGCCTCTTCCGCGATCGACCTCGTCGTCGTGAGGTCGTATCCTTGCGTCGAGAACAGGTGTAAAGCGGTGTCGATTATCCTGTCCCTTGTATCCTCGCTGGCCATATCATCACCTGTAAGTAACCACTTACATGCATTAGCAATTATTATTAATATTGGACGGCACCCCGGACAGTGGACACTATGATCAGCTAATAAGACAGTGGGGGTGAAGCATGGCGAAACCAAGAACATACTACAATCGAGAATTCAAGATGGCTATTCTAGCCCAGATCGAATCGTGAATTCCACTTGCTCAGGTCGCACGCGAGAACGGATTGCATCCCACACTGGTAGCTCGCTGGAAGAAAGAATACCTGGAAGATCCGGAGAAAGCATTCTCAGGTCCCGGGCATCCATACAAAGACCAGGCCCAGGTTGCAGAACTGGAGAGAATGGTCGGGAAGCTCTATGCCGAGAATGAGTTCCTAAAAAAAACCTTGGAGACCATGAATGCCCGAGTCGAGGAGGAGAGGCGGAAATCTCGGTACAGGAGAGATACAAAATGATCTGGAAAAATCAGAGGGACCCATACAGGATCCAGGTCAAAACAGCAGCGGATCTACTTGATGTCAGCAAGAGCGGGTATTACGATTGGCTCAAGCGGAAAGGACACGATCCCAGAAGATGTAGAGATAAACCAGTGCTGGAACAGATCAGTAAAATCATCCACGAGTATCCTGGTTATGGATATCGTCGAGTTACATACGAGCTCAGAAGACATGGCTTAATCGTCAATCACAAACGGGTACTCCGATTGATGAGAGAAGCGAAATTGACATTCAGAAAGAGCAGATTCAGATCGATCACAACTGACTCTGAACATGGTAATCCATTCTATCCGAATCTGATCAGGAGAATGGAGATCACCCGTCCCAACCAGGTCTGGGGAGCAGACTTCACATATGTTCAATTGAGGAACGAATATATCTACCTAGCTGTTGAAATGGACCTGTATGGAAGAAGAGTGATCGGATGGTCGTTGAGCAGGGATCTGGACACTGACTCTGCATTGGATGCACTTCAGATGGCTTTGTACAATCGACGTGACCAGAACATTTCCGGTTTGATCCATCATTCAGACAGGGGTGTCCAGTATACCTCGATGAGGTTCACTGAATGCCTTAGAAACCATGGCATCCAGATCAGCAATAGTAGGAAAGGAAATCCATATGATAATGCCTATGTCAAGAGTTTTTTCAAGACTCTGAAAGTTGAGGAGGTTTGCCTGAACGAATATGAAACGTTTGAGGATACACTGGAAATAGTGACAAATGGCCCCCATCTCAAGAATGATCGGTAGGAGAGAGAATTATTTCCCTGGTCTCTTCTGTGCTTTTTCGAACGGAGCGCAGAAGGGTGGAGTGATCAACGTGGGAAGTGGATGAACGAAATGAAGGAACGGTTGGTTGTTGGGTGAGTGTGAGTCGATGATGAGAGTCTCCGATGGTTCCAATGAATAGGGTAGGTGAATGATATCTCTTGCAGGATCCAAGGTCAGTGAATGATCAGCGACGAAACAAAGGAAAATTCGATTGCCATTGACACTGGTGAAAGCTTGAAAACTTGAGAGTGTTCTTACCATTCGAGAGGGTGACATATCTCCCTGGACTCTACAGTTCCGGTCAAGATGGCCATATACGAAAGGTCACTGTCAAGGAGCATGATATGATCGATGTCGGACAGGGGATCGAAGATAGTACACTGAAGGAGAAGGGTATACCTCGTCCTTTAACATGAAGAATGACAGGGGCGCTTCTCACTCGCGAACGAGGCCGCCCCCTGTCCAAACGGGACGGGGTTGGGAAGAGAGGATTGAATGCGTGAATTAAAAATAGATATTATTTCACCCATCCCGTTGTACTAACCAATGTGGTATAGATATTTAAAAATTTTCGGTCCTTGCCATATAAAGGGCGATGGGGGAGGCTGACGCGTGAAAGTCTCCCCCCATCTTCACGGAGTGGGATCAGGGGGTTAGGGGGTTCGTTATGTGGTGTTTTGAAAAAGTTCTCCTCACCACTCCGTGTAAGAATATTCCCATGAAGAGTATTTAAGGATTCCATTGGAACGTTCGAAAAGATGTACACATATGCATTCGATGTTCATAAGGAAGAACAGAGATAACGGATCGAGATGATGATCAAAAGTGCTGTGTTGCATAATTTCTAATCGTCATCCATTATAATCACGAAGGCCCGCCGGCCGATATACTTTTTTGGAGCATCGACT
>JAFGLL010000072.1 GCA_016928095.1 Thermoplasmatota archaeon | reverse complement strand
TTGCGGAAGAGGTCCACTTCTCACGAAATTGATCATTGTTCAGAAAAGTGAGAAGTGGACCGGTCGGGATTTGAACCCGAGGCCTCCTGATTGCAAATCAGGCGATCTACCGAGCTGATCTACCGGCCCCTGATTGAGCGGGGTAAGGTCTATTCAAGTTCGGTATATAAGGTTTAGCTTGGAGCACAAGGTCAACTGGCTACTACTTTATTCCTCATCCCAGTCCATGACCACTTCCTGCGAACGTTTCACAAGCAACACGATGAATATCAGGACCAACACAAGGAACACGATCCCGACGATGATCCCCGCGATGAGGCTCCAATTGGTATTCTTCTCATCATCATCGGTTATATCATCATCAACAACGTCGTCATCGACTATGTCATCATCGACCACATCGTCATCCACGATATCATCGTCAACAATGTCGTCATCATCGTCGTCGTCACCTGGAATGGTTTCAATGATGCTCAATGTGAAGGTCTCTGTAGCCTCAAGGACCCCCGCCAGACTGCGCAGGGTGACATTGTATGTCCCCGCTTCAAGGGGGTCGAATTGGAGGGAGAATGTTCCGTTCCCACCGGTTTCAAGTGATCTATGCACAGAACCGTTCCCGATCATCGCTCCTATGCCTATGCCCCCCATCCCCAGCCCATCACTTCTCGTCACGGTCCCGTTGATCCAGACCTTATCCATATCGGTGATGTTGACGGGAGACACCGTGTACTCGATTGATAACGAATAGCTCGGGACCACCGGCGGAACGTATCCCGAGCGCGTTATCTGGACAGTATCGGAGACGGTGACGATGTTGGACTGGAACCTGGCCCTTATGAAGTAAACGTCACCGACGTATCCGGACATATCGAATGTTGCGATCATGGGAACGCTGCCTCCGGAAACCAGCGTTATATTGGTCTCGAACTTCCTGATGAGCTCCCACTCATCATCCAGAAGAGATATGGTCACATTCCCCGGGATCGAGGCCTCTCCTGTGTTGGAGAACTTCACACCGACGTTGACCTTTCCGTTGGAAAAGACCTTCGGCTCAACGGTGAGGTCCTCTATCTCGACAGAAGGGGACCCGATCATGAACAGTACCCTGCCCGAATCGATGAGGTTCCCTTCACCATCCCTTACCTCGACGAAGTAAGCATAGCTCCCCGCAGCTTTTCCCTGATGGCCCCATTCTTCCGAAAGATGGGTCGATATGTTGATGTCATAGACGGAGGCGCCGAGTTCTGCGACCATAATTCCAGAAGAGTCCTCGATCCACTGCGAGACCCCGACTCTTCCACCTTCACCCACGGGCATGAGTGTGACAGAGAAGCTTGCATTGGTGCCCATTTCCACCGGGGAGCCGGGGCCTTTGAGGTCCGAAAGCTCCACGGTCACCCCGACTGTCTCATATCTGACGGTCCAGTTTGCAGAGAAACGGACCCTCTCCGAACTTAAGTCATACTGCATGGGGAAGAAAGTGACGACCAATGATCTCGCTCCCATCGGTCCGCTCCGGACCTTCCAGCCCATCTCCATTCCGGGATACCATGTATCCTCCGGGTCGATGGTCTCGGCAGCCCGCGTTCCCGGGGAACCCTCATCCGCGATCTCGGAACCAGGGTTAGGTCTGAGGGAGATATCCTCGAGATAGGTCCACACTTCATCCATCGATATATTTGCCGAAGAAACGGTGGTCCCTTCCGGGAGATCTATCTCGACGGTGTAATAAGGGATCGATGGATAGCCTTCCACTGAATACCTGCAGCCGCCAGGTATCATCGCCTCTTTTCCCCCCTCGCCGGCCAGGAAGACCGGGTCGGGGACCTTGACTTCGTTGGAGGAGGAAGCTCTGGTCATATCTAAGGGGTTTCCCCTTCCCGGACTTGCTCCCGGAGAGACCCCGAAGGCGGGGTCCCCGAAGAGCTGGTACTCCAGGGCCCATTTCCTGGCAAGGCTGTCATGGATATCGAAATCCCCTCTCATCAATCTCTGCTTGTGGTTCCTGAGGGCAATACCAGCCGAATATCCGCTGGCGTATTCCGTAAGAAAGTTCATTGCAAGGTTGTTTTCGGGTATCTGGGACCCACCGGTTGCACCTATGAACAGACCCGCACCGTTCCTCAGACATGCAAGGGCCATGGAATCGTCCGTGGAACCGTAGTTACCGGTGGAGCAGGCTGCACTGTAGATGACAGGCCGATGGTACCAGCTGCTCATTCCCCATGTAGAAGTATTCGTGAAATCATAGAGGCCCGACCATCCTTCTTCCCAACCGTGATCAGAGTAGACAAGTAGGTCCCTCTCGTCCATCAGGGGATCGACAAGGGTCTGGTACCTCAACGTGACCTCTTCGAGATCAAGGATGTCCACGTTCCCGATCGAACCGGAACGGATGAGAGCGACCTCTTCCAGCCTTCCGCCTGCCTCGAAATTACCCACGATCGCCGCGCATGTTGACCTGGGATCGGTCAGGAAGTCGCCGCTTATCTTGCCCACCCATGAACCAGCGATCGTATCGTATTCAAGCCACCCGATCTCAAGTATCCCCTCCCATTCGGGATGAACGATGACTATCTTATCGGTACCGTTGCCTGCATATGGACCTACCGAGAATGCATCCTCACTATCGAGGCCTAACACCGGAATGTTGATGATGCTCCTTCCGCCACCGCGGCAGACCCTCACTATGTCATCCTGATGATCTGCGATGATGTAATCCATTGCTCCGTCCCGATCGAGGTCCCCAACAGCGATCCTCTGGTCCGGGTCTATCTCCGGACCGCCCGTGGTTCGTCTCAAACGACCGGTCTCATCGAAGATGCATATCAGGTCGAGTTCGTAGGAGGCTATTATGAAATCGTCAAGACCATCCCCGTCATCATCGGCCATGCAGATGCCCTCACCCTCGAACCAAGGAAGGGAAACGGTATCGATGAGGTCACCATCCTCCTCGTAGTACCGGGCTATACCATTATCCCGGATATCATGGCTGAGCACGATCAGCTCATCCCTGTCCATGGAATCCGGCACTACATCTCCGACGAGGATGCGGTCCCCGTAGAAAGGAGAAACATAGATATTATCAAGGTTCCCAGTCCTTGGTTCCAGGATCTGGAACCGCCCCATGGGCGGGTCAAGAGCCACAATCTCATCCAGGCCATCGCCGTCGACATCCCCGGCCGACACAAGGTTGCCGTTGTCTCTGAAGGTAATATCCGTCAGCTCTGTACGTAGCACTGAGCTCTTATCGACCATATGGACCGTATCCATGCGCCCCATGAGGCCGACCTCGAGGTAGCGAAGGTACTCTTTGAACGAGATCACACCATTCCCCGCTCCGGCCATGAGAAGCGCGGAACCGTGGGGATCATTGACCACTACTCCGTTCTCCTCATTGATGGATGTTTGGATCTGGGTCAACATCTCACCATAGGAATCTCCGATCATTCTGCCTACGACGAGTTCGGGGACCTCGTCCCCGTCAAGGCTCGAATATCCATGGTCCGACAATCTGACATCCACCCAGCCCGCATCGGTGAACTCCACAACATCATCATAGTACCACGCAGGAACGATGTCGTTCTCTCCGAGTATAGCGAGGTATCCCGCCATGCTGAAGATCGGGTTCATTCGAGAGGCCCACTCGAGGATGTTGGTACGAACGCTCTCTGCGGTGTAGAAAGGTCCACGGTATCCCTCTAAAAGGATGCCCATGATACCATTCTTCTTAGAGGTGAGCTCGGCGCCTTTTTTAAGGAGGCGATTTGTATCATATTCCCCGATAAGGTCCTCCAACCGGTAGGGGTTCGTGAGCATCAAGTAGCTGGCGTAACCGATGGCATTCTCCGCTCCCGTATCGGGATGACCGTCCCCGACGAACATCAGGGCCGGTATGTTCCTGGCCCAGATATAGGAGACATGACCGTCCCCGCGCTCATAGAAGCATATCGTAGATACTCGCTCGGTGCCGGGATGATCTGGATAATTGAGGGCATACCCAATTACATGCTCATCCTCCTCGCTTAAAAGCGCCGGGATGCATTGATAGCTGACATCTATGGTCTCACCAGGGCCAAGCCATGGTATCTCTATCCTGGCCTCCCATATCCTTCCATCTCCGGAATATCGCCTTGAGCTTGTGGAGGGATCGATGGGGACGTAACCCTTAATCAGATCGATGATCTCAATATCGGATGCAGCCTCCGTGCCAAGATTCCCTACTGTGAACGGTACGGTGATGATGGAACCGGATCTCAATATGTTTCCTCTGCCCAATCTCACATCCGCATCCCCGGTGTAAAGGAAGTTATCGATCGATACATAAGTTCCAATTGTTGTCGTGTTCCCTTCCGTATTATTAACGGCTATTCTCACGGTCCTCACACCGTCCGGGAAATCTGGGGAATTCCAGTCCGCCGAGGCATAGAAGAATGTGGTGTCGGAAAGTATCGGGGTCTGTCTTCTGATGACGGTCCCGTCCACGGACCAGACGACATCCGTTATGCCTTTCGGGTCCGTGCATCTTGCGGATAAGGCGACGTTCCCGGAATAGACCCCCGGCAGAGTGGTAAGGTCCACCCTCGGATATCTTGTGATGTAATGTTCCCCGAATGCCATCGTGGTCTCGGCAGATGCGGTCCTTCCGGTGTCATCAGTTGCAACGACCTTGATATTGGCTAGGGCTTCGTTGTAGTTCAGGCAGATCTTGAAGAACTGATCATCCCTTTTGATCGTGAGCCTGTCCAGCCCTCTCTTCTCTATATCCGAAAAGGATCCGACCAGGCCGCCGTTGAAATACAGGTCGAACTTCTTGATCCTCTGGTCCGTCGGCATAGTCATCGGAATCGGGAGATCCCTGGTTTCATTGAAGATCAGACTTCCCAAGAAATTGAACTCGAACGGGTTGCCCTCCTCGGCCTTCTCGGTGGTGAGATAATCCTTCTTGGAAATGGACCATCCGAAACTGCTGAGCTCCAACCTGTAATTGTATCCTGTATCGGGTTCAAGCGCTTTGATCTCGATGGAATGATAGGTCGAGAGCTGTCTGGTCTCGACGGTCTTTCCGTATTTCGAGGTCTTGCCGTATTCCAGGTTGAATGTGGTCGGGACCGAGGTCTCGCAAATGATGGTCGCATTCGTCCGCCCAATGTACTGGACCTTCGGTTCCATGACAAAATATAGCGGTGACCGTGCTTTCCAGGTAACGTTGTGATAGTTGTTATCCTCGTTCTTTTCGGGAACGTCAAGGGTGACATCGACCTTGAGCGAGATGTTGACCGTCGGTCTCTGGTTCCTGTCCCATACCCACGGAAAGTTGACCTTCGTGGTATTACCCGGGGGGAGGGGATCGAACACCATTTCCCATGGCTCGCTTATGTTTTCAAGGAAAAGGGAGACATAGAAGAACCCGGTCGTTCTGACGTCGCCTATGTTCTCGATGATGGCCACCGCGTTCCCCTTTTCCGGATCGCGGTAAAATGCCTTGATAACAAGGTCCGGGAGGTTCTGTTCCCACCTCTCGACCCTCTTGTTGTTGGAGAGGTTCCCGTCGACACCCCCGAGGTGGTAGTATATTTCCACTTCCACCGTCACGCTAAGGGTCCTCCACGGGTAGCTCTGCGGGAAAGTTACGTTGGCAACATCCCATTCGGGAATCCAATCGACCACCTCTTGATAGAAGAGGTATCCATTCATGGTCAGGTTCAGGGTGAAAGGGCCCTGGAAAGGAAGCCCGAGGTTCGTGACCCTGCAGTTCACCTTCGATGATGTGTGGTTGAACCAGAGATCCCCAACAGTTAGATCGGGATCGGTCGCCCTGGTGCGCTTGGCCCCTTCACTTTCGGGAAAGGCAAGAGAGCCTAGAAGAAGAACGGTAGTGATGAAGAAAACAAAGAACCTCCTTTTTGATCCTAATTGCATATGAGCCCCCCGTAAAAAGAATTGGGATTTATATTATTAAGAACTATCGAAATCCTGCTATTGGACCCCACGATCATTCCCCCCCGGTCCAAGATCCCTTCATTGACCCTTCTGACAATCAGTATCATGAATATCAGTACCCCTAGAAGGAATATGACCCCACCATGATCCCAACGATCAGAGCCCGATCGGACCTGTCCACATGTTCGTCATCTGCATTGTCGTCATCCACAACATCATTGTCAGTGTCATCCTCATCGACCATCTCATCGTCATAATCGACGATCAGGGTTATGATGAACAATTCCGAGCTTTCAATTGACCGACGACCTTAGAAAATGTTCATTGTCGACACCTGCCAGTTTCCTGCGGACAGGTTGACCATCTCGACCACGAAGTACCCATGCGCTTTCGTCAACACGTTCCCTGAAAAATTGCGCTCCCCCAGCCTGAAAGCAACGGGAATACCGGGAGAGGGATACCTGTCGAGACCTTCTTCACCTGCTCTTGTCCTTGACGAGTCCGACAATGAAGAGGATGAGACCTATCAGCATGAAGAACCCCGAAAAACTGCAGCAGCATACCCAATCAACTCCGGAAGTGGAACTTGTGAAGGACCATGATACAATAATGTCAATTATCATGTATATTAAAGCGGAAAAGCCTCCGAACACCATCATCAGGATCCCGAAAATGACGTACTTGCCTTCCATATGAACACCCCCGGTCCATCATATGGCAATGTTCCTTATTAAGATTCGTTACCTGTGACGGGACAATGCCTATCCGGTCAGCTGAAGATGAAGAAGAACGGAAGGGACATGAAGAGAAAGAACAGAACGAGTAAGATCAAGGATACAAGCATCTTCAGACCGATTATCACGAAACCTATGGCGATCCCGGCCTTCGCCAAACCCTGGCCTTCATATCTACCGGGGGCTTCCCTTATCCGGCCCAGAGCAACGAAACCAAGTATGATCCCAACAATGGGGGCGTAGGGGACGAAAAAACCCGCAAGGGATACGACAAGGGAGGCTATGGCAAGTCCGTAGGTCCTCTTTCCAGCGGGGGGTTTTTTACTATGCTGCCCATGTCCCTTCTTATCTGTCATGGATATTCGATATGTGGAAGATAGGTATAAATTATCATCCCGAAAAAGTAATGGAGAAAAGGAAAAGGGGCATACAACTGTCATTCGATGTTAAAAGTGCTCGAGGAACCGACCAGGTTAAGGGTGGGGGGAGCGAAGCTCCCCCCTTTAATTACTTAGGAGGTGATCCATCCGCAGGTTCCCCTACGGATACCTTGTTACGACTTAACCCTCCTTGCAAAATCGCGATTCGAGAAGGACAAGAATCCCACCCTCATCGAAACTCCACTCGGATGGTTTGACGGGCGGTGTGTGCAAGGAGCAGGGGCATATTCACCGCAGGATGTTGATCTGCGATTACTACGGAATCCAG
>JAFGLL010000071.1 GCA_016928095.1 Thermoplasmatota archaeon | reverse complement strand
CTCCATGTCCTTCTGGATGTTGGCATGGTTCTGGTTCGTTGGAATTATGCAGTTGGCCTTTATGCAGTTGCCAAGCTCGTTGATGGTGTAGTCATGGAAGAGGATGCCTCTCGGAACCTCCACAGCACCAACTCCTCTACCTGCCTTGACCTCGATCTCGCTGTGCTCCTCCTTCAGACCATCCGATAACAGGGTGTCGATGATCTTCGTGGAATCCACGAGAGAATCCACGATCTCAACTAGCTGCGCCACCGAATTCATGTACGGATTGTGGCAGACGGGCTTCAGACCGAACATCTCCGCAACTCCCTTTGCCTCATCAGAGAGGAACCTGTAGTTCAGATTGAACCGGGCGAGTGCCCCCACCATGTAGGAGTCACGGTTGTGTTTTGCATGTTTCGCGGTGGATTGCGGAACCACGAACTCGTTCGTTATCTTCATATAATCCTCTGGGGGCCATCTCCCTCCATCGGTGGAAGCGATGTCTCCCTTGTAGTAGGCATAATGGTCATCGGCTGTCAGCCCAATGAACTCTGTCTCCCGGTGGAAATCCGGCAGCTTGTCCGCGTTCGCAAGGACCACCTTGGCTACCTCTCCAGCTGTACCAAGGCCTTCGACCAGTCGTTCTCTCGCATCGATAAGCTGTTTTTCCGTTGGTATCGACGTGAAGCCTCCGACGGCGAGGGTGATCGGGTGGACGGTCCGACCGCAGGTCAGGTCAGAGATATAGTTGGCAAGGCGGTGCAGCTTCACAATTTCCAAAACGGCGTCCCGGTTTGTTCTGGCCAGGGGGACCACCGAAGGCGCACCGAGAAGATCGGGTGCCACAAGGTAGCCCACGTGAAGCGAGTGGCTCTGGAGGTTCTCCCCGTGGAGCGCCAGCTTCCTCAGAAGCTCCGTCTGCCTCGATATCTCAACACCCATGGCGGCCTCGGTCGCCCTGAGGGATGCCAGAGAGTGGCCGATGGAGCATATCCCGCAGATCCTGGAAGTTATATGGGAGAGCTGGTGGTAGCTTTTTCCGCGAACGAAGGCCTCGAAGAACCTGGGGGCCTCGTCGACCTCCCAGATCACATCGGAGACCTCACCGTTGCGGGTATTGAAGATGATGTTCCCGTGTCCCTCGACCCTTGTCAGGTGTTTCACGTGGATGTCAACGTCCTTCGGCATTCAGTACACCCCCTTTCTGTAATTGAACATGTTGAATTTCTTCATCATCTCATCAATGGTTATCCCGTATTTCCTCAGGACGTCCTTGTATGCGTCCATCTTCGGATCGTCCAGGAACCCTCTGCATCCCTCGCAGCCATCCTTGAAGGATGGACATATAGCATTGCATCCTGCCCTTGTCACCGGACCAAGACAGAACTTGCCGAGCTCGAAGACGCATACGTTCTCGTTCTTCTTGCATTCAACGCAGACCGGATACGACGGGAGTTTCGGTTTCCTGCCTATGGCAATCTGGGTGACCACCTTAGCAAACTCGCTCCGATCTATTGGGCAACCGGGAATATAGTAGTCCACCTGAACGACCTCGTTCACGGCCTTGGTCGGGAACACGTTAAAGAGCCTGTTACCCTCGATGTCCGATCCGCTGTAAACTTCCTCCTTGACGTTCTCGACCGACCACTGGTTCCTCAGCTTGTTGACCCCTCCTATACATGCACAAGCTCCGAGGGCCACAAGTATCTTCGCATTCTTCCTGATCTTTTTCAACCTCTCCTCGTCCATGGGCCTCTGGATCGAGCCCTCGATGAAGGCAATGTCGTAGTCGTCCGAATGTTCCTTCATGGCCTCCCTGAAGGATACCACATCCACCACCTCTATCAGGTCCAGTATCTTCTCTTCAAGGTTGACGACCTGGAGCTGACAACCCTCGCAGCTGGCAAAATCGAAGAAAGCAACTTTCGGTTTCATCAGAACGCCTCCGGTATGTTCTTCGCATCGGTATATTTGAACACCGGACCCTCGAGGCATACGTAGACCCCGTTCATCTGACAGTGACCACATTTGCCCACACCGCACTTCATCCTCCTCTCCAGAGACACTATGATGTTGTCGTCGGGAACTTTCCTGGACTTGAGGTCCCTGATAACGAACTTGTACATGACCGGGGGACCGACGATCACAGCGATCGTGCTCTGGGGATCGAACTCGATCTTCGGTATCAGTGTGGTGATGACCCCTACATTTCCGCTCCAGCACTGTCCGTCGGGACAGCTGTCCACCGTGGTCTTGAGGACCGTGTCCGTCTGTCTGTTCCATTTGTTGAGGTCATCGTTGAAGAGGATCGCATTGGGCTCCTTGCATCCGTACAGGATGGTGACCTTTCCGAAATCACCGCGGTGCTCGAAAACATACTCTATGAGCGACCTCGTGGGGGCCAGGCCGCAGCCCCCAGAGATGAAGAGCATGTCCCTGCCCTCCAGCTCTTTTACGTTGAAACCATTTCCAAATGGACCCCGTATCCCGACCTTGTCACCGACCTTGAGGGATTCCATCTTGGACGTCACGTCACCGATCCTCCTGATGAGGAGCTCGAACGTCTCCCCACCGGGAGATGAGGAAACGGAGATAGGTGCTTCCCCCACCCCGAATATTGAGACCTCGACGAACTGCCCGGGTCTGTGACCGAGCTCTTTGCCGCTGTCAAGCCTTATCTCGTAAAGTGTTTCAAGGTCCGTCAGCCTCTCTTTCCTGAGGATGGTGGCAGGCTGGGGCACCAGAAGTTCGTCCTTGATACCCTTCTGCTTAACTTCTGGTATCGGGATATTCTTCGGATCGTCCATAGGGTAGGCGACTATTGCATTCATCACTTCGAGCGGATCGGCTATGTCCGGCAGACATTGCGATGCGCATCGCCCGCAACCAACGCAGGCGACGAAACCGTTCCTCATGGGCAGGTACATCCCCTTCCGGTAATACCTGTGCCGGTATCGGTCCCTGACACTCTCACGGAAGACCTCGCCGCTTGCGACAGCCGTGAATTCTCGAAGCAGGCAGCCGTCCCAGGTCCTCACCCTTTTCCCATCCTTGAGATTTATATCCATCTCATCCTTCACATCGTAGCAGAAGCAGGTGGGGCAGACAAGGGTGCAGCTCCCGCAGGTAAGACACTTCCTCGAATTCTCCTCCCATACCGGATGCTCGTAGTTCTCGGAGAGGAGCTTCTGCCAATCGTACTTGTCCACATTGAGTTTTTTCCTGTATTTGCCCGGAAGCTTTTCCCTGAGGTCCCTTACAGCATCCATCTCTTTCTGGCCCGCCTCCCTGACCTCTCCGTATGTATCCAGAAGCTCCTGACCCTTTTCGGAGCCCACGGTGATCGCGATGGTGGGTCCGATATCCGTGACGAGCAGATCGAACCCG
>JAFGLL010000070.1 GCA_016928095.1 Thermoplasmatota archaeon | reverse complement strand
TCGAAGGCCTTAAGGTTTACTTCAAGGGACCTGCGTGGGACGATAATCTCCACGGCAGCCCTCATCTCATCGTAGCTGAAAGGAAGAGCACCTGTCCCAAGAAGCGCTCCGAGCAGAACAACGTTGGTCACTCTTTCGTTGCCTGCGGTCCTTGCATGGTCCTTGGCGGAAAGCGGGAACACGCACTTGAGCCTCTTCCTGATCTCCTTCACGACAGCATCCGGCTCCGGATACTTTTGTCCTCCGGAGCTGACCGATACCGGTCTGACCGGGTCCGTGGACATCACCACGATGGTTTCCCTCGTCAGCTGGGATCTGGCCCTGTAGACCTCAAGAGGCTCGAAACCCACCATGACGGTAATGTCCTGTCCGAAGGGCAGGGGGGATATCGTCTCCCCCAGCCGGATCGTTGTCTGCACCACACCTCCCCTCTGGGCCATGCCGTGGATCTCGGATATGATCATCGGGACCCCCTTTTTCATGGCCGCAGCTCCGATTATCTTGGATACCGTGAGGGCCCCCTGTCCGCCCACTCCGACTATCTGGATAGTGCAGGCATCCTTGTTGAGTTGCACCATTTCACTCACCCCCCTTCTCCTTCTTCACTGGACCCATCGCCCCGAAGGGACAGACCTGGACGCAGACACCGCATGACCAGCACATGTCCGGGTCGATGTAGTGCTCGTCCCCGATCTTGTAGAAGGCCGGGCAGGCGAAAATCTTCGTACATGTGTCGCATCTGGTGCATTTGTCCTGGTAGACCTGATATTTGGTCCTGACAATGTTCCTTTTTCTGAGCTCCCTCTCTAGCTTCAGGGCACAGGGGGACCTGGTTATCACGACGGAAACCCCATCATGGGCAAGAGCTTCCTCGAATGCCTTCTGCGTCTCCTTCACGTTCAGGGGATTTACCGTCCGGACGAATTCCACGCCAACACCCCTGCAGAGCTTTTCGATGCTTATGGCGGGTGCTTCGTCCCCCATTCCATCGATGGGAAGACCGGGATGCGGCTGGTGCCCTGTCATGGCGGTGGTGGCGTTGTCCATGATGTTCAGAACGAACCTGTGCTTGTTGTGCACGGCGTTCACAAGTGGAGGTATCCCTGAATGAAAGAACGTTGAATCCCCTATGAACGCTACAACGGGCTCGTCCACGACCCGCGAGAGACCGCCAGCGGACCCGCTGGAGCTTCCCATGCAGATGAGAAGGTCTCCGGTGGACTGTGGAGGCTGTATCCCCAGTGTATAGCACCCGATATCGTTGGGATACACCGCCTTGCCCTTGGTCGCCCTCCTAACCGCAAGGAAGGTGGCCCTATGAGGGCAGCCGGCACAAAGAACGGGAGGACGGGGCGGTTCCGGGAGTGTTTCCCATTCGATGTTTTCCTTCAATGGAAGTTCTATGCTCCTACCCTCCCCTTCCAGCGCTGATCGGATCCCTCTGGCCACAATATCTGGGTTGTATTCCATCGGTCTCGGGAAATGACCGTCCCTTTTCCCGAGAACGACCGTCGGGACGTCCCTCTCCTTCAGGACCGCCTTGACGTACTCCTCGAGATACATCTCCCCCTCTTCCACGGTCAATACCAGATCACATTCGGAGGAGAACTCCGAGATCATGTCATCGGGGAGGGGGTTCGTCATTCCGAGCTTGAGAACCCTTGCTTCGACATCCATCTCGATGTTGTTCAGCACTTCCATGACGTAATTGTATGATACACCTGAGGTGATGATGCCAAGCTTCAGGCTACCGGCAGTGTTCATCTTTTCCGGGGCGATGACCCTGTTGAAAGGAGATACCTCCGATTCCTTTTCCATCTCCAAAATGATCTCCAACAGGGCTAAATGCCTCTTTCTGGCGTTGGCCGGTACGGTCACGAACCTCCCGGGGTCCTTTTCGAAATGGACCCTTCCTGAGGGTTTTCGTATCTTTCCGAGCTCGATGATGCCCCTGACATGGTTCATTCTGGTGGTGGTCCTGAAGAGGACGGGCATCTGGAACTTTTCTGAAAGCTCGAAGGCATAGTGCATCAACTGCCTTGCCTCTTCCGGCGATGAGGGCTCCACCATTGGCACACCTGACATCTTCGCGAAGAACCGGTTGTCCTGCTCGTTCTGGGACGAATGACAGCTTGGGTCGTCCGCTGTAAGAACAACATATCCCGCTCTTACACCGGTGTAGGCAAGTGTCATGAAAGCGTCAGCGGCCACGTTCAGGCCAACATGCTTCATGAAGGAGAAGGCACGGACCCCGGCGACGGCCGCAGCCGCTGCTGTCTCGAACGCGACCTTCTCGTTGGTCGAGAATTCGAAATATATTCCTGCCTCCTTTGCAACCTTGTGCATGGTATTTCCGATCTCGGATGACGGCGTCCCTGGGTAGGTAGCGGCAACGGTCACTCCTGCCTCGATCGCGGCCCTTGTTATGGCCTCATTACCCAGGACCAGCACTTTCTTTCCGGGTTCATTTACAAGTATGGGGTGCATGTTCACATCAACTCCCTGAGAGCGTATCGTCCTTGACCCATCATTCTAAGGGGCCATCACTTCTCGATCCCCGCCGCCCTCTCCTTTGTGGTCATTTCCATGAAGAGGAGATCCTCCCATTTCCTGTCAAGGTCCGTTTCGATCTCATCAACCAAGGACTGCGGCATGTGCTTGAACCTGCCCTGCTTGAACAGATATTCCTTTAAAGGGGTCTTCTTCGGCTTCATGTTGATCGTGTAAACGCCATTTTCGACCTCGAGAAGGGCAAATGCCCTAGAGGAGAGAGCTTCCTTGCAGATCTTCACCGTCTGACCCGGGTCCATTTTCCAACCGGTCGGGCATGGTGAGAAGATCTGAATGAACTTCACCCCCTTGATCGAAAGGGCTTTTGTAACCTTCCGGACAAGGTCTTCGGGATAGGCGACCGTTGCGGTTGCTATGTACGGGATCCCGTGAGCGGCCATTATGCCCACCATGTTCTTCTTGGGTGATTTCTCCCAGTCCCCGTGCGTTCCGACGGGAGTGGTGGTGGTCCATGCCCCAACGGGGGTCGATCCGGACCTCTGGATACCGGTGTTCATGTATGCCTCGTTGTCATACATTATATAGAGAACATCATCACCCCTGTCGGCCGCTCCGGAAAGGGCCTGTATGCCGATGTCCGCTGTCCCGCCGTCCCCGGCGAAACCTATCACATTTATGTCCGTCTTCCCGAGGGCGTCAAGCGCGGCCCTGATGCCGGAGATGGATGCTCCGGTGGTCTCGAAGGCCGTGTAAAGTTCGGGTATCTGCAGACAGGTATTGGGCCAGACACCGGGCATGACCGCCCAGCAGCATGCCGGTATGGAGATGATGGTCCTTCTTCCCGCAGCCTTGAGGACGTACCTCATTGCCATCGTCGCTCCGCACCCCAGACATCCCATGTGCCCGGGTGACATCAACTCGTCTTCTGGTATCGTGAGCTTTGCCATCATATCACCTCCTATAGCTCCACCTCTGGAGTGTTCCCGTCAAGCAGACCCCACCAGTGTACCTCTCCCTCGGCATCGTATCCGTTCTTCTCCACGTTCATCAGGTCTTTGAAGATCCCCTTGACGTGCTTCGTTCTTACGTCCCTCCCGCCCACGCCGACTATGTAGTTCTTGGTCATCGGTCTGTTCCTGTAATTGTAGAGCTGTCCGTTGGTCTCGTTATAAAGTGGACCGCCGCTGCCGAATGTGAAGGTACGGTCAAGGACCCCAATGGCATGGGCCCTGTCCGCCAGATATCGGACCTCCTCGAAGGGGAACGGTCTGAATACCCTGAGCCTCGCTATACCGACCTTATTTCCTTCCTTCCTCATCTCATCCACAGCATCCTTGGCGGTGGACATCATCGTCCCCGCACCGAACAGGATGAATTCCGCATCCTCGCATTTGTACATGTCCATCATCCCGCCGTAGGAGCGTCCTGTGAGCTCCTTCCATTCCCTGTCAGCCTTCCTGATGACATCCCTGGCCTTATCCATGCTCCTTGCCATGTGCGCCCTGAACTCCATGTACTGGGGCGGCATGATGAAGGAACCGAAGCCCTTGGGGTCGTCCACATCGAGCTTGATCGGTGTCTCGAACGGTGGAAGGTATCCATCCACCAGCTCCTGGTCGGGAATGTCCACCGGTTCGTTCGTGTGGGACAGGTAGAAGGCATCCTGGTTGATCATTGCCGGAAGCAGTATGTC
>JAFGLL010000069.1 GCA_016928095.1 Thermoplasmatota archaeon | reverse complement strand
GTTCTTATTTGGCTGGTCCTTGAACCTTGAAATACTCTCTGTTGATTAGACAGGTTCAAGGTCCCGACCGGTCCACCATATCCTATTCCTTATGATTGGATTATATTCGGAAATAGGATATCCGGTCAGTGGGATTTGAACCTTGGTCCATTATATATTTCATGATCAGGGCGCCCCATACTTGAAGGAATAAAAAGTATTTCCGGAAACATGCTTAGTGTCCGGGAAACCTCCGGTCGCATCCATTCTCGGAAGAGGAAAAAGGAGGCACGAGGGTATCTCAAGCTGAAATTACCTTAGATAATGTTTTATAATCACATCAACCTCAAGTCCCTGAGGAGGACGGGAAATGACCGAGAAAGGGCCCAAGGACGAGACCTCTACCTTCCAGAACATGAGCATCCGCGAGTTCGATATCACGGATGAGTTCACGGCTTTGCAGAAGACGACCCCATGCGTGGACCTTGCCAAGAAACTGCTCGAGGTCCCGAGGGGGGCCATCTTCCTGATAGATGAGAACGGTATACCTGTCGGTGCGGTGACCGCAAGGGAGTTCCTGATAGCGACCGCAAAGGGCGTCGAGGTCCTCGACAAGACCGCAGAGGACCTCATGAACACCAATATCATGGAGATCGGTGTGGACGACAACGTATCCGAGGTCCTGCTGATGATCTCGAAATATGCTCCATACGCGGTGGTCGTCAAGGACAACGAAGGCAACTTCGTTGGGTATTTCTCCCCGAAGGACTATCACGAGGCGCTCCAGAAGACCGGTGTATTGTAGTCAACATCCCATCATCGGCAAAGACCCGGTGAGGACGGTATCATGGATGTACCTCAGGTGAGGAACAGGAAGAGCATTGCCACAAGATTACCTGCTACGATATGGATCATCAGACCCACGGTCAATGAAAGAATGAAAGGGATCTTGGGTGTCACCCTGACCCTTGTGATGCCTTTCTCCATCAATCCCTTCACAAGTTTCTCCGTCGGGTCCTCCTTCACCTTCTTCCCTTCCTTCTCGATCTCCACCCAAACATGGCTCCCTGGAAGCTCTTTCACATCCATATGGTATCCTGTGAAGGATCCCGGCGAGAACTCCCCCTTTACAATGTTCCTGACCGGTAGCACGATGAACATCACAATGGCCGTCACCACGGCCGCATTGAACATTACCGACAATGATACCGGGAATATCCTTGCAATCGCTGGTATATCCCGTACTATCTCATAGAAAGGTCCTGCCTGGAAAGGCAGGTCCAGGACATACCATGGAAAAAGCGCGGCAAGGACTATCAGGCATTTTGCATCAGCCCCCCCATGGATGATACGGGTCCCTCCTATAGGCACTGTATAAAGCACGAAATAGATCAGCATGAAGATGAACGAAATACCTACCTCGGAGAATAGACTGCGGTCACCGAACACGAATGCTGCGACCCCACTCGCGGCCGCTACAAGATAAAATGCAAGGAAGAAGATGTCCTGGGCCTTCCCTCTGATGACCTCTTTGATCTCTGGATAACCTTTCAGGACGAATAGTATCCCGGCTATCGGCAGAAGGAGGGACAGGAAGGTCACCGGGCTCTCATCCCCGCCCCTGAGATACATCTCCCATATCGTCAGCGGTCCTGCTCCTGCCAGCATCAGTGACCAGAAACGGTCCGGGATCCTGCGGTATCTGATATCCATCACGGAGCTTCCGAACAGAGTGATCAGGACCACCGCGGTCTTGGCAGTGGAGACCAACTCCAGGGTATACATCAGATCCCACCTCACTCCATGGACAGCATCTGGCGGGCCTTCTTGTTGATGATCCTTGCCTGGGTGGGATTTATACCCTCGATCGTGGATATATCGGCAACGGGTTTTTGAGCGATCTTTTCCAGGGTATCGAGACCACCATCGATCAGGAGCTTCATACGCTCCTGCGAAATGCCGGCCTCCCTGGCCAGAACAATTAGGCTTTCTGCATCGTCTCGGTCCTCCGTATCCCTTTCCGTTCTCCCCCTCATCTTCCTTAGAACGTCCACCGTCGGGTTGGTGGCCTGAGGCGGCTTCCAGCTCATCGTCTCGCCATCGAACTTGATGGATATCGCATCCCCGGCATCCTCCTGGACCTCGGCTTTTTCTGCGGGTGGGGAGGTAAAAACTTCCATCCCCGTGAGTTTTACAGCGGTACCCATCAAGAGCATCTCCGGGTTCCCGGATCCGTCCCTCGAGAGCTTGCCCTCGACCTTGATCACGGCGTCCCCGCCCAGGAAAGTACACGAGGAAGTGAGCCTGGCCTCCGCTTCACGGAACAGGACCTCGAAATCCTCGGAAGTGTCCTTCCAGGGGATTCCCTTCCCGCTGCTGTCGATCATAGGCCTGCCCTCTTCCTTCTCCTTGACCGATGCATATCCGTAAGCTATTCCAAGAGTCTCCTCTATCCTCCGTCCCGGAATGATGTTGAGATTGGTCAAGATCATAAAGCTCCCTTCAGACCGTCTTCACTACACCAATTCGGTGGAGGGATAAATCACTTTTCCAGAAGATCACACACTTTCCAAACATTATTGCAGGCACTGCACCGATAAGGATCGAGCGTTCAGGCCTTCACTTTATTGGTTATCTTCCGAAGGAATGGTATCTCCTGACCCCGCCTTTGCATGTAAAAAACATAGGCTCCGGCCCCTACCAGACCAGCGATCACGAGGAAGGCCATGATATCCCAGACGATGCCTGTGTTGGTGGCATTCGGGTGGTCCCGGGAACCGAACGGGGAGTGGCCTTGAATGACAGTCCCCTTCTGAAGGGATGTCGGCTCTGGCCAGTCGTTCTTCGGGGAATAGACCTTCAGGTCCGGGTCCCCGAAGTACACCAGGTTCTCGAAGATATCCCACCACCATCCATCCACCAGGTACTGTATTCCGACGTGTGATATCCCCCTCTCGAACGCATCCCCCACGGTCCTGTCGTAGTAGATGTCCCGAACGAACATGTTCATGGCAAATGCGGAGTACCAGGATGTCAACCAGGGATCGATGACCTGGAAGATGGAACCGTGTCTTACCAGCATCAGGTGGAGGTAGGTGTTGGCTATCAAACAGCTACCGGCCGAGAAGCCCATGGAATGCAGGTTCTCCAGGGCATCGTCCATGACCAGACCGTCCTCGCTGTATTCGGTCTGGCTCTGCTGCGCGATGGCTATGACCACTCCATCGTGCCTTTCCGGAACGACCCCGATGTCGGTTATGGGTCCGAAACCCGGTGTTATGTCCAAACCAACATGCTTGGACATGGTGACAACGTCTGGATCGCTGGTCGAACCTCTCAGGACCTGGGTAGATGTACCGACCGGTAAGCCTGTCTCCTCGTATCCTCTCCATGGGTTCGCTTCGGAAGCCCCCCTCTCATCCCACCAGCCGACCACGCCGGAGTTCGTATGTCCTCCGTGCATCACTTCCAGCCACAGGATGGTTCCCCGGTTGAGGTTCTCAATGGTCTTCTCGAAGGTCGTCGAATATACCGTTCCGTATCCGCAGGCCTCGATATAGGCCGGAATGATCTCTGACGAATCAAGGTCTGGATACCTCCCTTCCGGATCTATTCCGTCGGGGTCGCTGCTTGCATCGGACATGTCGAAATACGGAGTTATACCGGTCCTGGTCGTGTAGGGGCATCCCCAGTATTCAGAGGCCTGCTCGTTGAACTTGTATTGATAGGAGACCCAGGTCATGGTGACAGGGAAATCGACCTCTTCCTCCCTTTCCGGGGTCGTTATCACGAGACGGCCTGAAAGCCCCCGCGTGGATTCGGACCCCTGGATCCTCATCCCACCGGTCTCGTCAAGGGAACTGTCCACGGCAGGGTTTGCGTAGATCAATTTCGGGTAGAGGCCATTACGTGAGATCCATACCGCAGTGTCCACAGGAGTTCCCATGATCCGTCCGGAATCCGCCCCGCCGACCAACCCCCGGTCCCATGATGAACCAATGTCGAACTGGTCAGCAACGGTGATGATGCTCTCCTTGTGCTTTCCCTCCTCGTTCACAGGTGTCCTTTTATCGAAACCGTACCGGTCGAGCACCTTATAGGTGCTCTTTGCTGTCAGCACCATACAGGCAACGGATGGCGGCGCTCTGCTGTTATGATATGCATAGACCCAGAACTCATTATGCCAAGCCTGGGCACAGGAAAGCTCGGAATGGATATCGGTGACCAATACCGGTGCTCCGTGATACGCTGCTGCCAGCGCGGCCGGTCCGATGAACAACGCACCGGGATATTCCCCCTTCGGGTTGATCGAAGTATCCCTTTCAACGATGACGTTCCATGATGTCCAGGGATTGATGGTCGTGAATACGACATCTCCGGACCTGTCACCGTCATAATCCACGACCTCCTTCACCTTGTCATACACATCTTCGACATCCGTAAGCTTCTCCACCTCGATCTCCTTCCTCAGGAAACCTCGAAGCGACCCGATATCCCTGTAAACCCTGTCTCCCGCGTGTCCATCGATGTCCACGACGATGACCTTCCCCACACCCAACGTGTTGATCGCCTTCCCGGTCTTTTCGGACAATCCCTTCGACGACGCGAACATCAGGGGTGCATTCATCCCGGATGCTATCACGGCAGCGTTGGCGGCCCCGGCCCAGCCGGTCCCTTCACGGAGCTCCTTTTTCTGTGAGAACTCGTATTTGACAGTGAAGTCGGTCCCGGACCCGGCGAGATTGACGACCGATACCTGATACTCCCCCTGACCCAGTTCCGGTATCTCGAGCACCTGTGTATTGCCCGAGGTCGAGCCTGCGGCTACAGCTATCTCTGCCCCTTCCGGGCCTCTGAGGATGAGGCCAAGATCGGCGCTGCTGTCCGACCATTCCAGGGTGAACTTGGCATCCCTGCAGTAAAAAGGTGTCTCGATAAGGGTGGGCACGTCGATGCCCGGATACAGGGTGTAATCTATCGTATATGTGATCCCCGAACCGAAAGGTGCATCGGGATCGAGCCCCTTCTCCTCTCTCTCGTCCATGACCGTCCTTATCCTGTCCTTCTTCCATTCCTCCCTCTCGAGAGGTGTGACCTGGGAGGGATAGGGAACAGAATTCCAACTGTCCGGTTCGTCATCATGGACAAGTGAGTTCTCCGTCGGCATGTATGTGACCGCGAACTCCCACTCCCCGGAGTGGTAGATGTAAGAATCTATCTCTTCCGAAGCGCCTTCGAGAACGTTCCATTTCTCGCTGGCACCCACCATACCCAGCTGCATGTCATAGAGCTGAAGGTCCGGGTCCTTCCCCCTTTCGGTTATCTCGGAGAGCGGGTTCCAGTCCTGACCCCATGTCAGCTGGGAAGTTATATACTTGTAGTCAGGCTCGACAGTGAAGCTGTGTGTGTTTGGATCAACAGGTGATGGCTCCTTCTCCCCGGTCGCGGAACCCGAACGTGGAGAGGAGGATGGTGTCCTTCCCGAAACCTGTCCGGCCATCTTCTCGTCGATATCCTCAGGGTCAGGGTCCACCACTGCGATCACCGCCTCGTCGGACCATTCCCAGTTCGACAGGGCGATCATGGTAGCGGTCTCGAACGGGTCGCTGGCGTCCATCGAAATGATATCTGAAGCCTTCCAATCGTTCCCCAGGTCTCCCGGGAAGGCCCCGTTGAACCCGATGAGCTCTATCCGATCGAGCTCACCATCCGAGATCGTCATAAGGTCTTCCATGAGGTAGGAAATTGCAGGATAGGTGTCCTGTACCTTCTCCTCATCCGAGGTTTCCCTGGGAGGCTCGTAGAAGATGACCGGGTTCATGAAGACCCTACCATCGGCTTCGGACCTGAACACGGAAGCGGGTACGGCCGCTAGGAATGCGAGATCGTCCCCGATCCCCTCCCGGTCGTAATTGATTAGTGTGACCTTGTCCACGGGTGTCATATCCTCATAAGAAACGGATTCGTATCCGGCAGGGAGTACGGACTCCGCAGCATCCACGGAGAATGGATACTGCTGGGGTACGATGAAAAGAGACACGATAGCGATCATAAGGACCCATGAATTGAAAACGTTGGTGTGCATGATATCACCGTTGCCGAACAGTAACTGCCCTGAACAGGCCCTGTACATAAATTGACCTGGCCTTTATAAATACTGTGGATAAATACATTGTCGTCATACCATGACAGGGTGCAGGTCAACCATCCCTTTCCCTGATGACGACCCTCCTGGCCTTTCTGACCTGTGTCCTATCACTGCCATCCCATTGATGCAGTCTCATCAAGCCCAGCTCAAGCATCGTCTCAAGGAGTCCGCCAACGACCTTATCCACCGGCTCCACCCGCTCGTGGAACCTCTTCTGCTGCTCCAGGTATATCTCGACAAGGCTGTGCTCGCCATCGCTCATCTCCCAGAGCAGTGTACCGACCTCATCCAACGGCCTCCTTATGTTCTTCGGTCCTTTCAGGACCTTGTGAAGCTGCCTCTCCAGTCTGTTGAAGTTCTTGGGGTATTCCAGGACGACCCTACCGTCGCGGTAGAACCATTCGACCTCCGACCTGACAGGGAACAGAGAACGAGGGTTCGGGCCTTTGTAGGTCGGGCTGTCCATCAGTTCTTTCCTATCCCTCATGAACATACCTCACAGAGCAGGATATACCAAGAACATCAGGACCATCATGGAAACAGCTCCCAGTAACGCAAAGAACCATGTCCAACCTCTACTTCTCCACCCGTATTTCGCTACATTTACCATGACCACCGAACCGATCACGGTCAATATCAGGATAATGTAGGCAATGGCGGGGACCTCCATGAACTCCCAACGGATGAGGAATTACAAATCGATTTCCCCCCCCTTCCATCGTTCGGGAAAGGATTAAATATATCCACATACGTAAGGGTGACAAGAAGATAACAACTTGAAGTTGTATAGAGGAAGGTAATAAACATGGCCGGAAAGGACCCCAAAGAGCGAGAACCGACCACTGAAGTGATGGAGACCCCGGAAGGTGCCAGGGTCACGGTGGAACTTCCAGGGGTTGCCCAGGATGCGATAAGGATAGCCGTGTCCAAGGATATCCTCAAGCTCGAAGCGGATGGGGTTCGGGGCAGGTTCAGCACAATCCAGGCACTCCCTTTCGAACCGGATCCGGACGGCATCTCCGTGACGTTCTCGCAGGGGGTCCTGGAGATCATGATCACCAGGAAACAGGATGATGTTCTGCACGAGGGGGAGAGGTGCGTTCCGGTGATAACCCCTGTGGACACGTCCATACAACAAATGGAAAAGGAAATGGAAGTGCTCCGTATCGAGCTGACAAGGACCATCGCGGAAAGAACATCGCTAGAGGATAGGGTTTCCTACCTCCAGAGGGATTTTCAGAACCTTAAAAGAAGGCACGATGGAGAGAAGGAAACCATCGCCGACAGAAGGATCGAAGAGCTCGCCGGAGGATTGTTCGATGTATTGGACAGCTTCAAATATGCAAGGGATTCCATGGAGAGGTCCGGAGGAAGGGGCAATGCGCTCGATCAGATGAGAAAAGGTGTAGAGATGGTGGAAAAACAGGTGATCGACCTGTTCCAGCGGATCGGTATCTCAAAGGTAGGAGCGGAAGGTCAGCATTTCGATCCCTACTATCATGAAGCCGTTGGTTTCTCGGAGAGAAAGGACATCGAGGATGAGACCATAGTTCAAGAGGTCAAAACCGGTTATGTTTACAAAGGACGGACCCTCAGACCTGCCCAGGTCATCGTCAATAAAAGGCCACAGAAGGAGGCCGATGGAAGGACCGGGCACGATAAGAGGGCAAAATGCAGGAAATAACGGTAAAAGAGGTGATATTCAATGGGAAAAGTAATAGGAATAGATCTTGGGACCACGAACTCAGTGGTCGCGGTCATGGAAGGCGGACAGCCAGTGGTGATCCCGAACAGGGAGGGCGCACGAACAACACCTTCCGTTGTCGGTATTACGAAAAAGGGTGAGAGGCTTGTTGGCGAGCTGGCAAAAAGGCAGGCTGTTGCCAACCCGGACAACACCATCGCTTCCATCAAAAGGAAGATGGGGCAGCAGACCAAGGTTAGTATGGGGGGAAAGAAATACACTCCTCAGGAGATCTCCGCCATGGTCCTCCAGAAGCTCAAGGAGGACGCCGAGGCGTATCTCGGAGAGAAGGTCACCGAAGCGGTGATAACGGTCCCGGCATATTTCGAGGATGCTCAGCGGCAGGCCACGAAGGATGCTGGTAAGATCGCTGGCATGGAGGTCAAGAGGATCATAAATGAACCCACGGCCGCCGCCCTGGCCTATGGACTTGACAAGGAAGGGGACCTGACGATCCTGGTGTACGATCTTGGCGGTGGCACTTTCGATGTTTCCATCCTGCAGATAGGGGATGGGGTCTTCCAGGTAAAATCGACGTCCGGGAACAACCACCTGGGCGGAGACGATTTCGACCAGAGGATACTGGAATGGATGGCAAAAGAGTTCAAGAAGAGCCACGGCGTGGACCTGCTTAAGGACAGACAGGCCGTCCAGAGAATGAAGGACGCCGGAGAGAAGGCAAAGATCGAGCTGTCGGGGACCCCAACGACCCAGATATCCATTCCGTTCATCACACAGGGAGATGACGGGCCTCTGCATCTCGAGATGGAGCTAACAAGGTCCAATTTCGAATCACTGATAGATGACCTGGTCGAAAAGACCATGAAACCGCTCAAGCAGGCGATGAAGGATGCTAAGCTCGATCCCAAGGATATCGATAAGGTCCTCCTCGTCGGGGGGTCCACGAGGGTCCCCATGGTCCAGAGCAAGATCAATGAGGTCTTGAAAAAGGAACCTACCAAGAACATCAATCCGGATGAATGTGTGGCCATCGGGGCCGCTATCCAGGCGGGTGTGCTCTCCGGCGAGGTAGGCAAGGATATGGTACTGCTTGATGTGACCCCGCTCTCACTGGGGATCGAGACCCTGGGAGGGGTGCTTACCAAGATCATCAACCGTAACACCACCATCCCAACGAAGAAGTCCAAGATATTCTCCACCGCATCCGACAATCAGCCCCAGGTGGAGATACATGTCCTTCAGGGAGAAAGGCCCATGGCCGCCGACAATAAGACCCTCGGGGTGTTCACTCTGACCGGGATCCCCCCTGCTCCAAGGGGTATCCCTCAGATCGAGGTCACGTTCGAGATAGATGCCAATGGCATCGTGCATGTGACGGCAAAGGACCTTGCAACAGGCAACAGCCAGGATATCATCGTATCCGGAACCGGAGCGCTATCGGACAAGGATATCGACAGGATGATGGATGATGCCGACCGTTTTGCAGAGGACGACAAGAAAAAACTGGAAATGGCAGAGGCGAAGAACGGAGCGACCTCACTCATCTTCTCGACGGAGCGTGCCATCAAGGACCACAGAGACAAGCTCGACGCTTCAGAGGTCGAGAAAGTGCAGTCCCTGATGAAGGAGCTGGAAAAGATCGCGGAGGGCGACGATCCGGATGAGATTAAGACCAAGACCGAAGAACTCTCGGAAGCCTCCCAGAAGCTTTTTGCCCAGATGTATCAGCAGGCATCCAAGTCCCAGAAGCCACCCATGGAAGAGGAGGAAGAAGAGCCCCCCTCGACCAAGAAAGAGGATGACGAGGACTACATCGATGTCGAGGCTGAGGAGAAGTGAATATGAGCACGGGGGGGTCATCATACCCCCCCCTTTTTCTTTAAGGCCGTGCCATGATGAAGAAGGACTACTATGAGATACTCGGTGTATCGAAGGATGCACCAAAGGCTGATGTCGAGAAGGCCTATCGCAAGCTGGCATTGAAATTCCACCCGGACAGGAATCCGGATGATCCTTCTGCTGCCAAGAAGTTCACCGAGGTCACAGAGGCCTATGAGGTGCTATCTGACGATGACAAGAGGGCACAGTACGACCAGTACGGGTTCGCAACCGATGAAGGAGAGATGCCCAACTATCAGTATCAGCATGTGGACCTCGATGAAGCACTGAGGATGTTCATGCGGTCCTTCGGCGGTGGTTTCGGGTCCTTCTTTGGCGGAGGGGATCCCTTCGAGGAGAGGTCCTACCGTGGCAGAGGTCCGGTGAAAGGGGACGACAGGCTGACCTCTGTCCGTATCACCCTGGAGGATGCCGCCAACGGTGTCGAGAAGGAGATCGAGATAGTCCATCTGATAAGCTGCCCGGTATGTAATGGGTCCGGATCGGCCCAGGGAGAGGATCCGATAGAATGCCCCGAATGCAACGGCACCGGGAGCATGCGCATCGTGAAGAACCTCGGACCGGTCCAGTACGTGACCACCAAGACATGCCAGAGGTGCAATGGCGAGGGTCAGATCGTCAAGGACCCGTGCACGAAGTGCAGGGGGAAGAAGAAGGTACGGGAGAGGGTGATGAAATCCGTGAACATCCCTCCGGGGGTGGAGACCGGCAACAGACTCAGGGTCGCAGGTCTGGGGGACTCGGGCGAGAAAAGTGGCCCCCCTGGGGACCTCTATGTCGCAGTGGAGGTCAGGCCACACCCTTTCTTCGAGAGGAAAGGGGATGATGTCAGGTGCAATATCACGATCACGTATCCTCAGGCGGTGCTGGGAACGAAGGTGGAGATCGGAACCCTTCAGGGCCCTGTGGAGGTGAAGATCCCCTCGGGTACCCAGCCCAACAGCACTTTGCGGATAAAAGGCAAGGGAATGCCCAATCTGAGGGGAAGAAGGACTGGTGATCTCTTCGTCAATGTCAATGTGGAGGTCCCAAAACACCCCGGGATCCGTGAGAGAAAGGTAATAAAGAAACTCTCCGAACTGATGGGCGATAGGACGAAGTTCGATCATTGACCCGGGCCAGCAAGCTCCACGATGATACCTCCGTCCGGTGTCATCTCCGCGCTTATTATCTCGATCCTTTGGGGGGAGGTGGCCAATACCGCCTCATCCATAATGGACGGCCCTCTGCCCCCCACCAGCATCGGTCCGAAATAGATGGTGAACCGATCGTAAGAACCCCGGCCAACGAACTCACGGATGACATTGGAGCCCCCTTCCACAAGGATGCTCTCCACCCCCTCGTCATGAATGGCGGTAAGCGCCATGGAGACGTCGAACCTGCTCCCGAAGGCCTCTATCTCCAATATTGATAGGTCAAGCCCTTCCCGTGCAGCTTCTTCCAGCATCCCGTTATGCCAATGTTCGTCACATCCGGTAGATGTCACTATCAGCGAGCGGCCGGGGGTCCTGAGGAAGCGGGCCTTCATGGGGATCCTGCCATTACCATCCAGTATGATCTTTGTCAGCGGAGGTGCGTTCCTGACTACCTCTTCCTTGACCATCAGCTTCGGATCGTCCGCAATGATCGTGCCAGCCCCTACCAGTATAGCACCCATCTCCGCCCTCAGTCTGTGGACCCTCTCGATATCCCAAGGTCCGGATATTCGCAGTCTTGAACCGTCGGGTGCTGCTATCTTACCGTCCAAGGAGGAAGCGCAGTTGATATGCACGAAAGGCCTGCTCATGATGGTCCAAGGAACCCGAACGGTATATATCATGCTATCCAAAGATGGACAGCAATCGTTAAAAGGTAATTATGTGCTAGACCTTTGCAACTAATGCGAGGGAACGAAATGGATGATATCGAGATCTACGAGTACCGACGGCTGGACCTCAGGGATTCCTTCGTTATAGACGGTTTTCCAAGTGTTGGACTTGTAAGTACCATCACGGCAAGCTATATAGTGGCGGCACTCGACATGGAGCTTATCGGCGTAATGGACTCCGTTTACTTCCCCACGGTCTCCGTGATCAGGGACGGGGAGCCTCACCATCCGGTCCGGTTCTATGCCGGGGACCTTGAGGGTCCGGACGGTGATTGGACCCGCCTCGTGGTGTTCCTGTCGGAGTTCCAGCCCCCTTCGAACCTTATCAAGCTCATCTGCAATACCATGCTGGATTGGGCCCAGGAACAGAAATGCTCCTGCTTGATCTCACCGGAGGGGCTCGTGATCGAGGGTGAGGGGCAGGCTTTTCCTCAGGGGAGCGCTGAAGGAGGAGGGGAGAACGACAAGGAGAATGTCGTCATCGCCCCGCCCCAACCGAGTTCCATTGAGAAGACCGTTTACGGCCTGTCATCCACCTCTTCCGGGAAGGACCGCCTTCAGAGGTCAAATATCTCGATCTTCCCCGAAGGGCTCATATCCGGGATCCCGGGTGTGCTTCTGAACGAGGGTAAGAAGCGCAATTTCGAGGTCACATGCCTCCTCGCAGAAGCAAAGGACAATATCCCGGATGCCAGAGCGGCCGCCGGGATAATCGAGGTCCTAAAGAACATAATCCCGTATCTTGAGATAGACCTTGCACCGCTCTACGCTGAAGCAGACCTGCTTGAGGCCAAGATGAGGGGGTATCAAAAGATCAGCAAACCCGGAGGCAAGAAGACCATACCCTCGCCGTCTATGTACGGTTGAACTATCTCAGTTCCCTTGCCATCACCCCCCGGGCAGGGGGGAGCTCCTTCTGGACCTTGGTCTTTGGGCGTCCTCTCTTCTTCCGGGGAGACGATACCACTATTGCCTCGAGTACGCTGGACCCGGTCCTCTCGTTGTATCTGTCGTTCATCTCTCCGACGATCTTCGATACAAGATCCCCTTTCGAGTACCATTGTGTACTTAGGGCCTTGGCGGTCCCCTTCGCGTTCGAGCGGTAGAAGAAGTACACCATCCTGTGGAAGAACACTTCGCTTGCTAACTGATAGTTCATTGAATCCAGACTTCCGCCCATGGAAAGATAGGTATCTCCGATGGAGTAGCAGAGCGTTCCCAGGAATTCGGAGGTAACATAGCTCGTGTCCGTCTCGAGCAACACCTCCTCCAGTGAAGAGTTCAATCTCGACACGGCCCGGGTCTCGAACAACATCTCGAAGAAATCCCAGATGATCTTCGGAACCTGGTTCTGATGATGGTCGACGATGGCCGATGAAAAGAGTTGCCCTCCGGTCTTCAAAGGTCTGTGGACCAGTTCCATGAAATCCTCGAAATGGTCTCTTCTATAGACATTGGTATCTATCCGAAATAGCAACGCCGCCCCGAGTGACACCTTTGCACCTTCGGATATGAACGGCATGATCACCTTGGATACCGGCATTCCCGACAACTGGGAGCTCAGTGCCAATGCCTCTTTCTCATTTTCCTGCAACCGGATGGAGAGGAGTTCGGACATTTGGGACCCTTCTATCACATATATTAAAATAACATGCCATGGACATCGACATATCCATAGTATATGTAATACAAATGTCATATAAATATATTATTCATTTGCCAATTAATAATACAATTAAAAATTTTTCTCTAGACTATTTTGCGACAAGTATTATATAACATTCTCATGCTCCCCTGGAACAGAGGGATCCATCATGAGATCTGTAAACACTACCGAATTGAAAAGATTCTTTCAGATATCCGTGATCATCATGCTGATAGTGAGCGGATTGGGGATTCTCGTCTTCAATCTACCTGCGGGCGAGTCAGCAACTGCCTACGATGTAAGCTTGACCGTCAACCTCGCAAGCCAGCAAGTAAGTGCAGGAAGCCAGGTCACCTATGCTTTCACCATCACGAATGAGGGTAACAACGGCGACAGATACACCATCCAGAACAGCGTATCCTCCTTGCCCGCGACCGGCTGGCAGGTCACACTGTCAAAGACTACCACTTCGAACATCGCGAGCGGGAACACTGATACTTTCACTGTGTCAGTAAGGGCTCCCGCGGGTGCGAACATATCAGCCTACTGCTACGCGACCATAAAGGTCGCTTCCCAGACAGATCCGCTGAACTCTTCGCAATCGGTACTGATATCCACCATTATCAAGAGGACATACGGTGTTTCCATAAGCTCCCCAGGGATAAGATCGATGAACCCGGGTGGTTCCCTGACATATAACTTTTATGTCAAGAACGAGGGGAACGACAGGGACGGATACAAGCTTGAGGCCATAACCGTTCCCACGGGCTGGTCAGCATCCGTCGATTTTGATACAGGCAGGATAGATCCCGGTACATCCAAAGCTGCCACAATGACCATCCAGGGACCGACCGACGCAAAAGCCCAATCCTATCAGTTCGTGGTAAAGGCCCAGTCGATCACCGATTCGAACACCTCGGCCACGAGGACGATCACCGCGAACGTCAACCAGACCTACAAGCTATCAATACAGTCTGACGGGGTCAAACAGGTCGATGTGACCTCCCAGACCGTTGTCAACTTCAACGTCAAGCTTACGAACCTGGGTAACGGCGAGGACCAGTTCAATCTTGAATACTATATACCGCCTCAGTTCATCACCGCGGGTTGGGGAGGCGATCTTTCCACCACGACGACCTCAAAAGTAGCCGCGGACAAGAACATAACCGTGACCTTCTTCGTATATCCACCGTCCAAGTCCCTGAGGCCTGCCGTTAATTCCAAGGGTGAGTTCTACATCAACGCATCCTCAGTTGGCAACCCTTTGATAAAACGATCTGTGAAGGTCTCCTGCGTTGTACTTCCATTCTATGACGTTAGGGTCCTCAACACCGGAGCGTCCCTCCAGACGGTCAATGCGGATGGGACCGTCTCCTTCAACTTCAACGTGACCAATACCGGGAACGACCAGGATACGTTGGACTTCACAGTAACAGCACCCGAAGGTTTCCAGGATGTATCCATCGAACCTTCCTCGATAACCCTGGCCAGGGACGCATCGCAGAAGGTTATGGTGACAGTTACACCGGATCCCGATGTTGTACTTGCTCAGACCTATACCTTCAGGATCGACGCGAAATCATCCCACGGACCATCCACATATTCCACCTTCCAGGTGAAGATCAACAAGAAGTACGGAGCATTCCTGGACGCGCCCAACGGTGCTATCATCCCCCAGGCCCAGCCTGGAACCACATACAATATGATGGTAAGGCTCCAGAACAAGGGGAACGGGAAGGACGCGTTCAATCTCGCCATCATGGGAGAGACCTCCGACATACAGACCAACTGGAGTCCTCTGATCTCCGCGGCCACGACCCCACTGCTGGATTCTGATGAAACGTACTATTTCAACATCACCGTGAGCGCCCCTTCTTCCGCGAGTGAGGGCACCTATAAGTTCGAGGTCAACGCCAGTTCCCAGAACAGTCCTGTGTTCAAGACCATCTGGCTGTCGGTGAGGATACCTCAGATATATGCCGTGGACATATCGGCCAACAAAGAAAGTGTGAGAGGCCAATTCTCCAACGATACCGGCTCACCTCGGGTCGTATACTTTGAAATTGATGTGTTCAATAGAGGTTCGGGTACTGACAGCTCTGTCTCGGTGAGCGTACTGAACGCCCCTTCCGGTTTCGCGGGTCTGTACTCGATATATTTCATCGAGAACAGCAAGAGCAAGATCATCATTAACAGCGATTCCTCCAAACCTGCCAGGCTGGTGGTCGATATGCCGAAGATCAGCTCGGGGATCGATGCAGGCACCTATCAGTTCATCGTTGAGGCCCGATCGGATAACGGTACGATCTCCAACACCAATGACGACAAGGTCAAGACGATAACCCTCAACCTCGTTCTGGACCCTGTCCACAGGGTTCGTGTGATGGCCGGTCTGAACAACAGCCGTGTCGGCCTTGGGTCCAGCGTTTCCTTCCAGGTCATTGTCCAGAACAGGGGTACAGCAAGCGATTACTATTCTCTCACTGTCGAATATCCGGATTACGGCAGGTTCGCCAGCTGGAAGATCAGCTCCCTGACCACAAATGTCCTGGAGCCGCTCGAGCAGCAGGCGTTCATCCTGACGGCAAATATCTCCATCGATGCCAATACCGATTGGGGCTCTGTCTGGGCGAAGATCACCGCGACCCATTCCGAAGATGATACCGTGACGGATAGCAGGTATTTCACTGCAATATTCGCCGATGCTTACGCGGGCGATCTGGCATCCACCGACGTGTTCGAACAGGGACTCCCCGGGGAGGTTGCCTCGTTCATGATGAGCCTCGTCAACAGGGGAACAAGGATCTCCGACACCTTTACCATCGAGATGGTGGAGGATGATGTGTCCGAACAGTTCGAGAACGTGGTCATCTCCCCGTCATTGCTGATCCTCAACTCGAACCAGCGGGCCAACGTGTATCTCAACGTATCGATCCCTTCCATCGATGACAAGATAATTGAGACCGGAACATACGACCTCACTTTCAAGGCCATTTCGGAGGGCGAGACCACCCAGGACACGGATGATGTTATCGTTGCGACCCTGACCTTCAAAGTGAAGGTCATGCCCGTCTACAAGGTCCAGTTCGTGATACCCGAAGGTTCTAAGAGCGCCGATCCCGGGACCAAGCTGCAGAACATCAAGCTGAACATCACCAACAAAGGGAACGAACCTGCTACGATCAACGTCAACCTGCAGAGTAGCCTGAACAAGAACTGGGTCTCCATCTCACCATCCACCATTTCCGACCTGGCCCCCAATGGGGCAAAGGACGTTCTGGCCACTATCGATGTGAAGAGCGATGCCCTTTCAGGCAAGGTCACCTTCACCTTCAACGCCAGCGTGTACGGGAAGTCGACCTTCGCTATCGCCTCCTTCGAGGTCGATGTCAATGAGGAATTCGAACCAGACCTATCCATCCCCTCCGGAACCACATCCAAGGATGCTGAACCCGGCGATACTGTCACCTATACCGTCAAGCTCAAGAACCTGGGTAACTCCGTCGATGGGTTCGATATAACGATGACATCCACCAAGTCCGATTGGGTGGACTTCGGCTTCGAAGGCAGTACACCCGCGAACCCCTTGACATCCATTGACGATCTGGGAGTGGACGCAGCGAAGAACATTTGGGTCACCATAGAGGTCGATGACGTTGCGGCAGCTGGCGAGGTGACCTTTACCCTGAAGGCCACATCAAAGGGTGACATTTCGGTCTCCGAGAGCATCGTGCTTAAGGTTGTGGTCCTACCGAACAGGGATGTGGAGCTCGTGACCAGTGTGGAATCCAAGGAGATGGTCCCGGATGTTGACCAGCGAAATACTGAGGTGACATACGAGGTACAGGTGAGGAACAAGGGAGAGGCTACCGACTCCTTCAATATCCAGGTGCTGAAGTCAGGCATGGGCAAACCAGTAGCCCTGGACCAGGCGACCTGGGACGCCATCATTGCTTCCGGCCAGTTCTCTGACAAACCCGACTGGGTGATCCTCAGCAAGAAAGTGACAAGTTCCATCGCCAAGGGTCAGTCCGAGACAATAACCGTCACCTTCAGGGTGCCTGACTCCAACTATGCTCCATCCGAGTATGTAACGTATATATGGGCCTATTCCGAGGGAGACACGCCCGAGGAGAACAAATACTCCGAACCGCTCAAGCTCACCACCAAGGTGAAGCAGTCCTATGGGGCGGATATCAAGGGGGAGGACCTTGCCAGGACACAGGAGGATCCCGAAGACCCATCCAACCTGAAGGCATATTTCGACATCATTGTGAGGAACACAGGAACCGGGCTCGACGATTTCCAGCTGGAGATCGAGGAGGACCTCTCCGATGACTTCGATTTCATCTACGTAAAGGAGATAAGCGATGTCACATCGGAGGACGATGAGGCCATTCGCGTCGAGCTGAACATCAGGTCCGACACTCTCACCGGCAAGTACAATTTCCGTGCAAGGTATATTTCCGCAGGTGATGATGGACAGTTCAAGGTCACGGAGGACTATGTGACCGCGTGGAAGACCTTCACCATCGATGTCAAGCAGACCTACGGTGTGGACCTGGACGTTGAAATGGAGAAGGTCAAGGGAGATGTGGGAGACGATGTGGTCTTCAAGCTTACCATGTCCAATCTTGGTAACGATATCGATACCTTCCGTATCGAGGTTCGCGAGCTTGAAACCGATGGCTGGGCAACCCTTTCAAATACGAAGCTTTCACTTGATGCCAAGGGAGACGCCAACGAGAAGAAGACCTTCACACTGACCGTAAGGATCCCGGATGATACCGAGGAGGCACTCGCTGGAACATATGACTACCAGATCACCATTAAAAGGGACTCGACATCAGTAGCGGAACAGAACAAGGCCACCGACACCATTACCCTGACCGTTGAGGTGGAGGAGACCTTCCAACATTTCCTAGAGACAGAGGATAATTCGGAGGAGGTCAAGCCGGGAGAGACAGTATCGTATCGTTTCAAGGTGCGCAACGAGGCCAATACCGCAGACACCTTTTACCTGACCGTCAAGGGCACAAAAAGCGACTGGGCTCAGCTCCAGTATGACCAGATATCCCTGGGACCCAAGGGAGCCGACGACGAGATGTGGGTGTGGCTGAACGTCACCGTACCGGACCTCGAGGATGTCAGGGACCCGGAGGAGGTGGAGGCCGGTACCTACGATTTCACTGTTGAGGTAAACTCCAAAGGGGACCGCGACGCCGCACCGGAGAAGCTGGATTTCGAGGTCGATGTGGAACAGAAGTTCGATGTCGAGATCGGTGACATCAAGAACGGCGGGGAGCTAGGCAATTACAAGAGATGGGACGTCAACGACGTTGATGACCTGGAGGTGGAGATCACCATCCAGAACAATGGGAACAAGGATGACACCTTCCTCATCAAGAAACCCTCATCCTCCACTGGATGGGAGATAACGGTCTCCCAGACCCATGTGGCGATCCCGATGGGAGACGAGAAGACCATAACGGTGACCATCAGCTTCTATGCCGTCGATGGTTTCGTCTTCGGGACCCAATCCCTCAAGTTCGAGGTCATTCCCGACGACGGGTCCACTCAGGGTAAGAAATACAAGGAGATCGTCACCCTCTACATCAACGCCGAGGTACCTGAACTGGTATTGAGGGATGACTCCCTTGTCCTACCATCCGACCCGGTAAGTGGAAGGATCAATGAGGTCACCGTAACGGTATATAACATAGGCAACGCCGATGCGAAGGATGTGGAGGTCGTCCTATACGATGGCAAACAGTCCTACAGGACAGACAAGAAGAACGTTCCCGCCAGCGGCAAGACGAACTTCACCTTCGAATGGAAACCCACCTCCGGGGACCACAAGCTCATTGCCAAGGTGAACGAGGGTAACCTGATCATCGAGCAGGATACGGACAACAACGAGGTGGACAAGAAGAATAGCATTCCCCTCTTCTCCCTCTCGGCCTACATCGGGAACATCTGGGTGGTGGTCATACTCCTGGTCATCATCCTGATAGTCATTATCGTGGTCGTGTTCCTTGCGATGAACAAGAACCGCGAGATCAGGGAGCTCGAGGAGATCATCACCAGGTTGAAGGCCGAAGGTAGCGGTCCGGGAGGCCCCAGAAAGGTCATCAAGGAGACGGCTGGAGCACCTATGGCCCCGGCTGCCGCAGGACTGCCCTCGGCCCCGGGGAAGCTTGCACCTGTGCCCCCGGCCCAGGCACCCGATGCCAGGGGGGCGAAGAAGGAGAACGTGAAGGTGCAGTGCCCCAAGTGCCTGACGCAGCAGGTCGTTACAATAGATAAGCGGCCCGCAGAGGTTCCCTGCAAGGAATGCGGGGTCACCCTTGTAATACCCGAGAAGAAGAAATAGACCCGAAGAACCGGTCGGGGGTGAGATCATCATGACCTCGCCCCCTTCCTTTTTTTTTCATATTCAAGAAACCTATTTATACATGACAGTGATGACACCCGGAACACCGCGGGTTGGAGGTTTCGATATGATAGATACTGTTGAAAAAAAGCTTGAACAGGTATCCACACTTCTCGATATGTTGTCCGAGGATACGTCTATCCCCCGGAACATACGCAAGGGGGCGAAGGATTCCAAGGAGAGGCTCTTCGGACAGCGTGAGGCTTTGGACCTGAGGTGTGCAAGTGTGGTATCCACCCTCGAGGATCTATCGAACGACCCCAACATCCCGCTTCACGCAAGGACACTGATCTGGAATGCGACCTCGATCCTCGAATCAATAAAGTAGGACCTGTCGGACCTTTTTCCCTGTTCAACGGTTATTCAAGATCCTTTTATCAGCTTTCCTGGGGTTATGAAGGGTGCCGCATCCCACCTGGTCTACGGTACATTCAGGGCTTTCTCCATTCACGGGGCTTCTTATAGGCCCGTCTATAAAAATATATTTTAGGGTAGAGTAACATCGGGTTGAGGGTGTGGGCTTGACAAGCAGGTGTCCCAAATGTGGCAAGAACAATTACGGCGACGTCCAGAAATGCTCTTTCTGCGGTGCGCCCCTGGTCTTCATACCCGGGGAGGACATACCACAGATCAAGGAGGAGGAGGTCCAGCAGAAACTCTCCAGCATGAAGGTCGACAGGATCAGGAACCCTGTGATGATCGGCGGGGGGGGGATCGTTGCGGTCATCGGGCTGTTCCTTGCGATCGCGCTCTTTCTGATCTTCATGGTGTTGGTCTTCTCCCCGAACGATGTATCACCCGTGATGGCATCAGGATCGATACATTACGAGGTCCCGGGGGGGGAGGAGTACATCTTCGGCGAGATCACCATGCTTGTGAAGGACGGAGCGCAGGCTGAGACCCAGAGCTATGGTTACTACGAAGGATACTACGCATACGAGATGGATGGTGACGGAAAGGATCTCCGGGAGCGGGAGGACATCGAAAGGGAGCCGGATGTGTGGTTCTATTCCGAGGAGAAGATCGGAGAGGTCGGTGATGAGGTCCTGGTCAAGGTGAAGGCCGAACCCAACGAGCTTCAGGAATTGAGGGCAGTGAGTCAGGGAAAGGCCCCCTGGGGTGGGACCGGATGGATGATAAGCGGATGGATATTCCTCCTTCCAGGAGCTCTCATGTTCATTGCCGGGGTGGTGATAGCGGTCATTGGCATCATCGGCAAGGCCGACCGCTCCATGGAGAGGCTGATGGAAGAGGACAAGGAGTTCAGACGGCAGCAGCTTATGCTCAGGGAGGCCGCCAGAAAGCAGATGGCTGCAAAGCAGAAACAGAGCCAGTGGACCTCCTACACCACTCCCTTGGAACCGGCACCCGGGACCCAGATGGCGGACCAGCCCCCGGAACAGATGCCGGAATCCCCTATCTGGGAGGATGGACCGGGGCGGGCCCCCTCACCACCGATCGAAGCGACACCGCCCGGTGATGCCGTTCAAAAGACCGTTTACGCTCCACAGTACATACCTCCCCAACAGAACGAGGCCACCACCCAGAATGCTGCCCAATATATTCCGCCCCCGCCCGTCGGGATGTCACAAAGGGTGCAGGGACCCGGCGACTGACAGTAAGGAGAGTAAGATCTTTCTGACAGGAATTGGTAGCAATGGAAGAGGATGAACTCATCATACCTCGGGTTCCTGGAACGGATCGCGCCACGGGTGCATGGCCCCAAGGACCGTGAATAGCGTGTTCAAGACCCAGAACGTGATGATCACGAACCAGGCGATGGTCTCGATCCTGAAGCCCATTGGTGAGAGGTCTTTGGCGATGCCCTTCATGACCACGAGCATGATGAACGTGACGAGACCGCTCCATATCAGCGCACAGGTGATCGCAAGGGGCATCCTCTCCTTTGGAAGCGCGAGGCGGGCCCCCAATGCTGCGGCTATGTAAGGTACAAGCGTTATCGCCAGGAGGGGGCCAACCAGGGGAATGATGCCGACCGGAACCGCCAGAAAATAGAGAGCGAGCGTCAGAAGAACTCCTCTGATGAAAGAAGGTTCACCCCCCATGATATGTCCTCCCGGGTCCAGCGAAAACCTTTGGATGGTGTTCACCCAACCATTTAATATTTGCTGTCCAATACGGAAGCGATACTAAAATAAGTTTCGGAAATGGAGGCTAAACGCGTTGTCCAACCTGAGAAAGATCGTGCTTGATGTTCTAAAACCGCATAAACCGGATATCGTCGAATATTCCGAAAGACTTTCGGAGATCAAGCATGTTACCGGCGTCTCGTTATTCCTCAACGAGGTGGACCAGGAGACCGAGAACATAAAGGTGATCATCGAGGGCTTCAACCTCAACTATCATGCTATCAGGAAGGCGATCGAAGAGATGGCAGGTTCCGTCCATTCGATAGATGCCATTTACTCCGGCGAGGAGATAGTGGACGAGATAGAGACCCCTCAGGACAGATAGGGTGTGGTACATGGAAAATGGGAAGTGGATACCGGCCAGGGCTGCATTCTTGACGTCAATGCTACTTATTACAGTTATCTCGATGGTATCCTTTATCGATGAGGCGACAGAGGATGCGGATGCCGTTCTTCCGATCTCCGCCCAGTTCTATTTTGATTCGGAACAGGACTTCCGGACCGGGAACCTCATCGAGATAGGTACCGGCCCCGAGGAGACCGGTCAGGTGACCGTGGACGGGACATTGGAGTTCTACCGCTCAGCCAAGTTCCTCCGGACAAGGATAATGATAGATCTCAAGTTCAGCTCGGACAATCCCGAGGTGACCGGTACAGTATTCCCCAGCATGATCGACATCCAACCACAGGCGAAGCTCAACCATTACCCCATCAAGGTTAACATACAGATAGCACCGATGACCAAGTATTCCACAGGGGTCAATCCACTGGTGAACGTCACCGTTTTCGGAACATGGCAAGCGAACTATCAGTTCAACGAGATGGCCCCCTTCGCATCTGGAGACATCTCTCCATACCCCCTATATGTCAACGTTAAGCCCTACCATTACCTCTACATGACGTTCGATCCCGTTATGCTGGACCTTTCTCCCGGCTCTTCCGGCTGGGTCAGGTGCATAGTGAAGAACAGCGGGAACGGGTTCGAGCGTGTGGAGCTCTCGATGCCTGGAGCGACCGCCTATGCCAAGGCGGGATGGGTCTTCGAGTTCGAGAGTACCGTGCTCGACATCGGTCCCGATGCCGAAGGATGGACAAGGATAAAGATAACCTCACCCAGGAAGCTTGAGCCAAAGTATCACATGGAGATGCATGATTTTTCCGTACTTGCCGTCTCCCACTACTCCTCCTATCAGGTGAAGGACGGCAATCTGGAGGCTCCCATAGAGTACGAGTCAGGTGTGTTCGTCCAGATCAACGGTTTCGACTTCCTCTACGTTCCCTGGACATGGACCGTTCTCTTCTATGTGGTGATCTGGATAGTCCTGTTCAATTTCGGGATCGACCCCTTCACCATGAGGAGAAGGAGGACGAGGGATCCCGGGTTCAAGGCCCTGTATCGGAGAATATCCGACCCGAAGAGAAGGGCCAGAGCAAGAACACGAAGGGAAGAGCGACGCAAGCTCAGAAGAGAGCTCAGGGAGAGCAAGAAGCAGAAAGCGCAGCTGGAAAAGGGACAGGATGTTCCAAAAGCACTCCCGGGAACCAAAGAGAGCTCGCAAGCCACAACGTCCAGGAAAGACCATATCCTGGACCTCAAGAGGAGCGACGACGGTCTCGACCTTGACCTTTCGGAACCGGAGAACACAGGCAAACTGGCGCCGGGAAAGGCTCGTGCTCCCCTTCTGGGAGGGGGGAAGGTGAAGAGGGAGAAGGTGGAAAAGGAGATGATAGATGTACTCTCGTCCCTGGACGATTGAGCCTCCTTCGACACGTTTATTACATTTTCATACGTTAACCTCAAGGGGTGTCTCATTTGGATGTCATGGCTGCCCTCGAGGGCATATTCAGGTCCAGGGGTTACAGGGTCATTCGCTCTTCCGGGGAGAACCGTTATCTGCTCCTTGAAAAGGAGGGTAACCTGATGGGGGTGGGTCATTCGATATCCGGGGGGAAGCTCACGGAGGGCGAGGCCGAGATGTTCATCTCCATGTGCCAGAATGATTCCGCCGGGTCCATGCTTTTCATATCTCCATCCAGGCTCCCGAGTGTCGCAAGATACCTTTTCGAGGGGGAGGGGGTCGAGACATGGGACCGGGCTACCTTCTCGACCGCGGTCGGTGAGCTGGTCATTTCCGGATGGGAGCTGACGGAACCCGTAAAGGATGGCAGTCCCTTGAGGGACCAGCTCCAGATCGAGAGGACGGATGTGGATAAGGGTTCCGGGACCCTCCCAAAAGGGACAGTATCGACGGAGATGGGGGGTTTCAAGGTAAGGGAGATCGAGATAGGTGGGGGTCATGTCATCGATAACGCAGCCCCTGCCCCCATCGATAAGCAGGGACCCCGGACCGATCGTGAACAGGGTATTTCTTCCGCAGAAGAGACTTCGGACATTGAACTGGCCCCGATCGAGATGCCCCATTTCGACGATGAGCCGGATATCAAGACATCTTTTCCCCAAAAAGTCGCAGAAAAAGGGTCATCCGATCATCCCCGGAAGGTCCCGGAGCAGATCCTCCTGGACCCATGGACGGTTGATGATGCCCGCGTTCCGATGGAAGAGCTTGCCGGTCCTGAACTCGAAGAGTTCAAGGTCCCGGCAAAGAAAAAGATCACGGAAATCGAGAACCCATGGGTCGGTTCGACCATTGCCACGCTTAAATACACAGAGAAAGATGCTTTTTCTCTCGCTGGTGAGGAGGAGGGGGATGGCCTGACGAGGGAGAACAGGCCTTTCCTTCTCCTGGAAGCATCTTACATGATGGTACCGGAGGATGGTACCGCCCAGGTAGAGCAGGACAGTACATACTTGTACGACTGTCTGAGGTCGGAGGTCTTCGACATACCCGGCTCGCTCTACGATGATATGGCCGAGATGACCGAGAGATGGGACGGATCGCATGGTCCGGATAACCTGAAGAACCCCCGGGATGACCATAATCTTGCCATGACAGCACTGAGGGAACGTATCGCCGGCGATCAGATGGCAAAGGACCGCAAGGTCCGGGAGACCCTTATGTCGACCATATACCGGGAGATAAACTACGGTTTCGATCCCGGGTCCCTCAAGCTGATCAGTTCGAGGCGAGTGATGCTGCCGTTCTGGGTGAAGAAAAGGGCAAATGGAGAGAGCGAATGGGAGGTCAATGGTTTCCTGGGTCACTTCTCCAAATAGGTTCACGGACCTCCTGAACACCCTTTATCTATGAGTTCTTCCTATTCGTCCCGTGGTATCTATGAAATATATCTTCATATCTGGCGGGGTGCTTTCCGGTCTAGGAAAGGGAATAACGGCTTCCTCGATCGGTCTCCTTTTAAAGCATTCCGGCCTGAACGTCACCGCCATCAAGGTCGATCCTTACCTCAACTGCGATGCAGGTACGATGAACCCTTATGAGCACGGAGAGGTTTTCGTGCTCCATGATGGAGGAGAGGTCGACCTGGACCTGGGCAACTACGAGAGGTTCCTTGACATCTATCTCTCGTCGGACCACAATATCACCACCGGGAAGATCTACCGCTCCGTCATCGAGAAGGAGCGAAGGGGGGACTATCTGGGAAAGACCGTTCAAATAATCCCTCATGTGGTCAACGAGATAAAGGAGACCATTAAAAAAGTGTCCGCAGGGTCAGGTGCGCAGGTCTGCATGGTAGAGCTTGGCGGGACTGTCGGAGATATCGAATCCATGCCCTTCCTGGAGGCTGCAAGGCAGTTGCAGATGGATGAGGGCATCGGGAACGTGATGTTCGTCCATACCACACTGGTCCCCATCATGGGCGTGGTCGGAGAGCAGAAGACGAAACCCACGCAGCACAGCGTCAAGGAGCTCAGGTCTATCGGCATTCAGCCTGATATTATAGTTGGACGGTGCCAGGAGCCGCTTGACGGTTCCACCAAGAGCAAGATCTCGCTTTTCTGCAACGTCCCCGTGAGTTCGGTGTTCTCTGCACATGATGTAGGGACCGTGTACTCGGTCCCGAGGTTGCTCCTCGATCAGGGCATGACCGACCGTGTGAAGGAGCGGCTTTCACTGTCGATGGGACCGACGGAGATGACGAAGTGGGACGACTTCGTGGAACGAATAGGATCGCCCAAGGATAATGTCAAGATAGCCCTCGTCGGGAAGTACACGGGTCTCAAGGACTCCTACATCTCCCACTACAAGGCCTTCGAACACTCCTCCGCAAATGCCGGTGTTAATGTGGAGATCATCTGGATAGACGCTCCCGAGAAGGGGAAGGAATGGGGCAAAGAGCTTCAAAAGATGGGGGAACAGCTTTCCGGATGCGACGGTGTGTTGGTACCCGGAGGGTTCGGGGCAAGGGGGACCGAGGGGAAGATCGAGGCCATCAGATTCGCACGGGAGAACGACATGCCGTTCCTGGGCATCTGTCTTGGTTTCCAGCTGGCCGTGGTGGAGTATGCTAGGAACGTCATGGGGCTTGAGAGTGCAAATTCCACGGAGTTCGACCCCGATACGAGATATCCTGTAGTGGACATCCTGCCCGAGCAGCTCAGGGTAACACAAAAGGGGGCGACTATGAGGCTTGGGGCCCAGAAAGCGTTCGTCTCCGAAGGGACCCAAGCATACGGCCTTTACGGGAGGATAGAGATCGAGGAGAGGCACAGGCACCGCTTTGAGATCAACCCGGAATGGGTAGACCGTATAAGGGAGAAGGGATGGGTGTTCTCGGCTGTATCGGAGGACGGTATCAAGATGGAGATGGGAGAACTGCCCTGCAACCGTTACCACCTTGGATGCCAGTTCCATCCGGAGTTCCTATCACATCCTCGGAGACCCGCCCCCCTCTTCTACGGCCTTGTGAAAGCGGCGATGGAATACCGAAGGACGAGGTACACATGATGAGGGCTTTCACCTCCAGCGACAGGGTCCTGCTCTTTCTCCTCATGAAAGGGGATCGGACCGATAATGCCGGGGGTACGACAGATCAGGATGAGATAGCCGCCTGCTGCGGTATAGGTCGAACGCATGTTCCCCGAGCTCTGAAACCTCTCATCACCGACGGTTTCGTCGAAGGTACACAGGGACGCACACCCGGGCGTGCCAGAAGGGTGAAGTTATACTCCCTCACCGCAAAGGGCATAACAGCAGCCCTGGCACTCAGGGACCGGGTCACGGATATTACTGTAGAATGGACAGACGACCATGGCCGTTTCGAGAGGGAGAACTGCGTTGACGCGCTCAGGAAGATCAACGATCGGCTCGGGGCATCCTCGATGAACAGGATACCCATCTCCCTGTTCTTGGCCCTTGGCAAGAATAGCGTCGGATGGAACGAGCTGCTTGAATTATCCTCATCTCTCCTGAGCATGAGGGCCGGGGTGGTATCCCTCCCCGAGGGATGGAGGCCCCTAGCCCCCCCAGACCCACCACAGTTCGTCATCGACAGGACCATGGAAATGGAAGGACTCCTCAGCATGCTGGAGCACAACGGTGTCTCCATCATTGTGGGGGACAGGGGGGCAGGAAAGAGGACACTGGTCCAGCTCGTGACCGAGAGGTCCGGCCTCAGGGTCCTGTGGTTGTCAAGGGACGGCGAGAAGGAATACCATATCGAACCGAGCGGATACGATATCATGGTCATGATCGGGGTACAGATGATCGACCTCTCTTCGGTCCTCATCGGTGAGGGAAGGACCGACCTCAAGGACCCGAGGGACAAGAATTGGCCGGAGGAACTTTTGGCCATGCCGCTCCTGGGAATACTGGAAGGCGATCTTGAGGCAGAGCGGGATGATATCATGTCACTGGGCGGTCTGAAGGAGAGGGACTTCATGGAAAAGGCGGTCGAGATGGGTATGATGGAAGGATTGGCAAGAGAATATTTCAAGGCCACACACGGCATTCCTTCGGCCCTTTCCTATCTCGGGGAGATCGATCCCTCGGCCTTGACCGGTCTCGGAACGCTCGATATGGAGGCAGCATTGATGTCCCTGATGCTGGGCCTCCGATCGCGGTATTGATACAAACATGCCTCAAAAAATATTAAAACGTTGACCGGTGATTGTCTCTGCGATACAGATGAGCGACCACTCCGAGAAGGTGAAGTGCCCTGACTGCTCCATGAAAATAAGTTCAAAGAACATCCAGAAGCACTATCGGAAGATGCATCCCGGTCTTGACCCGGTGAAGCGCATGAGGGAGGCGCGGGAACAAGTGAAGAGAAGGTCGCACCTGTCCCATTTCGAGACCAGGAAGCCCATGATAATAGGACTCGTTCTCATCCTGGCGGTCACCACGGTGTTCATCATAGCCAGCTTGCTGGTCTATTCGATATTACATGACGGGGGCGATGCCGCCCCACCCGAGAGGAATATATTCTATTCCGCTTCCGACGGAGCTGCGATCAACGGAACGTGGTATGCAGCTTCCGAACCTGGAGCGGAGACGGTATTCCTTATACACGACATCGGTAAGGACCGGACGGTATGGAATGACTATGCGGTCCATCTCCGGTCCGATGGCTACAATGTCCTTGCCATCGATCTGCGGGGCCACGGTGGATCGGTCCACAATATCAAATCAGCGGATATCACATATGACTGGACCACCATGACGCATTCGGACCTCCTTCTTATCCAGAACGACATCCAGGGAGCCCTTGACTGGGTCCACGGGGTCGATGACAAGGGAAAACCTAACACCGAAGCTGGCAAGTATTCATCTTTCATCGGAGTGGGGAAGGGGGGGCTGTATGCAATGAACACGTTCTCAAGGCTTTCAAGGGAGGGTGTTCTATCCGGTGCTATCATATCACCCACTCTCGATTGCTACAGCCTAGATGTCATGCAGGTGTTCGAGGACTGGGGGGACGTGAGGCCGATAATGCTTGCCGCAGGTGAAGGGGACGGCACGGCGGAGATTGCCGTCGATATGATACTGGAGAGGAAGGAACAGGATGAGGAGAAAAACGGAGAAGGGGTGTTCGTCCCCGGGTCAGCCAGAGGGATGGACCTGCTGAAGAACAAGGAATTCGTCACGCATCTGGACGAATTCCTTATCGAGGGCTGGGAGACCACGCCTACGTCCTAGTCCTTCTTTCTAAATGCAACATACCCTGCGGCAATGATCATACCCAGCAGGACCATCTCCATACCGAAAGGGGAGTCGTCGGGATCGTCATCGTCATCAACGGGGGAACCCTCCTTGAAATACACCGTCAAGGCCCCGCTCTCCTCCACGATCTCATCGCCTCCTGTGGTCGGAGTGGCCGTTATCTTGATCCTGAAAAGGATGTCCTGATGAACCTTTCCCGTCACCGGGTGCTTCTCATCAAAAGGCCCGATGGTTGCGGACCAGGTACCGTCCCCGTTGTCGGTCATGACCTCTGGCTGGGCGATCCCGCAGCCATCTTCGGTGCATAGTGACCACATCAGAACGACACCGTCCTCGACGGGCTCTGCATCGACCAGGACTGGCTCCACGGTAACATTGAACGTATCCGTATGCATCGGTTCGGTGGGAACGTAGGTTACCATTGAGGTCTCTATCACCACCGCTGCACCTTCGGCAGGTCCGCATAGCAGCAGACCCATGATGATGACCGCAGCCATAGGTAGCAAGAACATGACCGGTAACTTGTTCCTCTTCATGATGGCACCTTACCCTGAACGGTCCTTATTGCGATTTTAAATTTGCGGATATACCTATGATAATGCCCAAATTGGATCCCATGTTCCTACTGATGTTGATCGAGTTACTTTTTGGGGGAAGGTTAGGTTATTGGCTTATCTGATGCCTCTTCTTGAACTCTTCGATATTTTTCCTTCTTAACTCTTCACGATCGATGTGGCCCATCTCTCCGTTCAGGCATCTACCGCCCTTTTTAAGACTGGCGTTCAGATCGCCTTCCGAGACAGGTTTTGTAATGAAATCATCTACCCCGGCATTGAATCCCTCGATCATATCATCGATCTTACCCTTTGCTGTCAGGAGTATGATATATATATCCTGTATATCCGGATCACTTCTGATCTTCCTGCAAAGCTCGACACCCGTAAGCCTGGGCATGATCCAATCAGAAATAATTATATCAGGTTTCCCCCAACTTTCGATCACCAATAAGGCCTGTGAACCATCATTGACCGCCCGGACCTCATGGTTCCAATATTTCAGCGTTTTCTGCAGGACGTGGACCGTAACTGGATTATCTTCAGCTATCAGTATTTTCATTTGATCGAGCTCTATTACTACCGGTATGTATTTAATATTTTTTATCCCACACCCTCTATTCGCAAAATAATTATATCGGGGACCTGCCGGAAACGGCAGATGGATCACTGGAACTGGATATTGGTGGGGACGGTATAACCATCGAATGAATGGTCTCATCAGAAAGTGAATTTCACAATTGATATGATGATCGTGGAACCATCCCGGAGCCAACTATCCTTTTTCCCCTCTCCATCAGCCTTCATTTTTTTCGACCACAACGGGTTTTAACAGGAAATCATCAACACGGTATTCGAAGCTGTCCAAGACATTCCTATTCTGTTCCCGAACCGTCAACAATATAATAAAAATGTTCCTGAATTTTTCATTGGACCTTATTCTATTAACAAGTTCCACTCCTATCATCACCAGCATCTCCCGATCCAGACCCGCAATATCGATCGATCCTGTTCTTTCGATCTTTTTACAAGCTTCAAGACCGATCGATGATGACATTATCTGTAAACCTATGATGAAATGTATCTCTCGATCAAATGTCGCGTGGATATGTGGTCTTCTGCGATAATGATGTTCATCTTGATCCCTCTTTACTCATTATTCTCGGTGCGGACCTGGTGAGGGCCATCCCCCATCTTGTATTCCTTCAGGTCCTTTATCAAGATGCCGAGCTCTTCCAACAGTCTTTCATACAACTGCGGTATATTGTTCGGGTCTTTTCTTTCTGCAGCGTTCTCGATCTCACGGACCGCAATGTATGCTCCTTTTTCGGAAAAGTTGGAAATGGACCCTTTCATGCTGTGAGCGGATCTTCTGATACCTTCAAGGTCCTTCGATCTGATGGCCTTTTCTATTTTTTCAAGATCGGCAGGATAAACCGACAGAAAGATATCTATCATCTCCCCTAGCAATTCATCATCTCCTCCAATCCGATCCTTGATCTTTTCTGGATCGAAGATTTCCATCATTTTTAACACCCCTTTAGGTCACTCCTTTATTTTTTCTTCCTTCCACTATCCTTATTATTTCCTCAAAGAGTGCACTGGCATTGATAGGTTTGGATATGTACCCGTTCATCCCCATATTGAGACATTTCTCCTTGTCCCCCCCCATCGCATGGGCCGTCATGGCGATGATGGGTATGTCGTGCCTTTTAACATCAGTTGATCTATCTCTGATATGCTTTGTAGCCTCGAACCCATCCATTTCCGGCATCTGAACATCCATAAGGACCAGGTCGAAATCCGTTCCTTTCAAGATCTCGATCGCCTCTTTTCCATTGTTTGCTACAGTAACTTTGTGGTTTCTCTTTTCAAGTAGTTTTACGGCCAATTTTTGATTGATGATATGGTCCTCCACGAGAAGTATATTGTAACCTGTTTGTTCAGGTCCTCGTTCTTTAATATGATACATCTCATTGGTCTCTCTCCGTTCTCTACCAAAATGGACTGAATCAATGGCTGAAAATAGGTCTAAGATGTTCAGAGGTTCCAACAATACTGCTGAGACACCAAGTCCTTCGCATTCATCGTTGTTCATTAGGGTGTTGATCGATGATATGAGTATAATAGGTAGTTTTTTGTTCTTTCTTGTCCTTTTGATCCTGGATACGAACTCGACACCGATCATATCAGGGATCCTCTCGTAGAGAAGTAGTATATCTATCCTTTTCCTCTTCTTATCGTTCAATATGTTGAGGGTTTCCTCTGCATTTCTGGTAAAGGATACCTCCATTCCCCAGTTCTGAAGTATCTGCTGTATTATGTCATGATCGTGAAGGTTTTCATTTGCAACCAGTATGGAAGTCCCCTTGAAAATACCCTCCTCATTTCTGGAGCGGTTCTTCTCAAATTCGGGTATACCCATCTTTATTGTAAAAAAGAATTTACTACCTTTTCCCACTTTGCTCTCGACCCACATTCTCCCCTCCATCAGATCAACAAGCTTGGACGAGATCGTCAGACCAAGTCCCGATCCTCCATATTTCCTTGAGGTGGAAGTGTCAGCCTGACAGAAGGAATCGAAGATACAATCAAGCTTATCTTGGGGGATCCCGATTCCCGTATCCGAAACCGAGAACCTTAAAAGGACCTTTCTCTGCTTTTCGTATCTCTTATCAACCATGACCCGGACCTTTATCGACCCTTTTTCGGTGAACTTGATCGAGTTACCAATGAGATTGATAAGTATCTGTCTGACCCTTACGGGATCTCCCATCATGTGTGCAGGAACGTTATTATCGATTATCATATCAATGGCAATATTCTTCTCTGCTGCTTTGAACCCCATGGTACTTATTGAACTGGCAACGGTTTGACGCAGGTCATATTCTATATTCTCAATATCCATTTTCCCGACCTCGATCTTCGAGAAGTCCAGTATATCATTGATCACTGTCAGGAGTGCTTCAACAGATTCCTTAGCCAGGCTCAGATACTCACGCTGTTCTGATGTCAGATCGGTATCAAGGACAAGGTCCGTCATACCCATTATGGCATTTATCGGGGTCCTTATCTCATGGCTCATATTGGCGAGAAATTCACTTTTTGCCCGCATAGCATTTTCTGCGGTCTCCATTGCATTCTTCAATTCTTCTTCTATCCTTTTTCTTTCGGTGATATCCATCATCAACTGGGCCATTTCATACTTACCTTCCTCGTTCTGGAAAGGTATGGATGTGATCTGGACTATCCTATCCGGCTCCTTCGGAAGTACCATCTCTTTGATCTTGGAGGTCTTATTTTCAATAATATCCATCAATCCACAGTCCTCACAGGGAGATCCTAGGCCCATGAAAAATTCGTAACACTTTCTATCTTCCCAGTCACCATAAATTTCTTTTGAACCCGTGTTTACATATTTAAGATTGTATTCTTTATCAATGATGTTCATACCTGTTTTTGATATCTCGAGTATTTCCTCGATCTTTAGTTCCAGATTCCTTACTTCCCTGCTTGTCCGCTCAAGATTTGATAGGGCCTTCTCGGCATTTGCTTTCTGAACGTGCGCTTCCTGCATCAGATTGTAAGCAATAAGTTGCGCTTGCTCGAGATCGCGTGTCCTATCATGGACCATCTCCTCCAATCGCTCCCGATGTTGTTGAAGCTCCACCTCGACCTTCACCCTTTCTGTTATATCACGTATGGTCTGGATCGCCCCGAATATCTCCCCCTTGATGTTGTAGAGGGGTGCGGCCACGAACCAAAGATTTGCTCCCTTATTATCGTTCAAATTTGGTACGAAACTTTCCGCATAGATGCAATTTCCTTTCTTTTCTATCTTGGAGATCGACCTTTCCCATTCGGGCTCTGGATCTTCAAGCATGTCGATCAACATTGGACATGGATTGCCATAGAAAGGGACAGAATAGGCATGATCCCCTTTCCCGAGGATATCGTTCTTCCTGACTCCTGTCATCTCCTCGATCGCCCTATTCCATGCGGTTACCTTTTTTTCGTTATTGATAACGAAAGTGGGATCCGGAAGAAAATTGACGATGTCCATCAGCCTCTCATGAGCCGAGGCTAACGCGACCTGTGCATTCTTGTGATCCGTTATATCCCTGATAACCGTGATCGTCAAAACGATATCATCTTGATCGAAGATCGGTATCTTTCTGACCTCGGCGATTATGTCATCCTCGCTCGTGTTAAAGATATACTCGTTCACAAGTATCTTTCCTTTTCCAAGGACCCATTTATATTCCTGTCGTATCTTATCATCATAGAATGGGTAGACATCGAACAGGTTCTTTCCTATTATATCGGAAGATACTCCCAGATCCTCATTTAATTTATTGCATCTTTCATTGACGAGTATGATCCTCATCTCCGGATCCGTCACATATATTGCATCGGCAAGGGAGTTGATCACGGTCTTGTAACGCTCTTCACTATCCTTCAATCTTCTAGAATATTCCTCGCTCAACAGGGACCTGGCCTTGACGACCTTGTCCTCCTTGGAGATCTCCGTCTCCGAACGCATCATGAGCCTTGCGAGTTTAAGATGGGTACATATCTGTGCATCTATCTCTTCTTCAATGAACGGTTTTTCTATAAAATCCGCCCCCCCCGCCTTGAATCCTTTAACCTTATCCAATCCTTTTTCCGTAATATTTATGAACAATACCGGTATCGTTCTTGTATCATGGTTCTTTTTCAAGTACCAACACACTTCGAACCCATCAGATCCCGGGAGATCCACATTTATCAGTATCAATTCCGGTGGAAGATGATCAATGGTCTTGATCAGAACCTTCATGTTCTGAGCCCATCGAACCCTATGACCAAGCTTTATAAGGATCCTCTCCAGCTCCTCGAGTAGACCTGGCTCATCGGTGACGATGAGGATATCCCCGTTCTCCGAGATAGATGCGATATTGTTCATTTTCCGTCTCCCAATTAACCTGAACCATATTAATATTACTGGTATTTCTCATCGAACAGGATGAGGGATGGCTTGCCTGATAATATTTTTTTTTAAAAAAAAAATTAATCCCTGACGTTGACCACCGAACAAAACCGTCAGGAGAACCATTGTACCCCCTCAGTAACTCGTAACTTATCTATATGCCCCTTTGTTCTTCCCTCGGCGATATTCTTATGCATTTATCGTCTTTTTCTGAGAATTTATAAAAATTTTGGTAAAAAGGACCTCTTCAAGGTCGATTTATATGACCGTTTCTATCGATAATGATGTGGTGTTTCATCACAAGACATCCGTGACTTGCTTATTGCTGATGGACGAAAACGGGACCCATCCATTGTATCTTTACCAAGACCTAAGGGATCCCGTACATATGGTCGTATGCCGGACGGCCAGAATACACCTTTCATCACGGAGCATGAGAGTATTACAGGTTTCCTGCTCGTATAGACGAGATCGGACACGGGGAGCATCTACCTGGCTAGAGGGGGCTTCTTTTGGTGATCGCCGTCCTTATTGCTGTATTCAGATACACTGTCGTTTGCGGAAAGAGAGGTCTGTATAATTCGATGGAGTGAGGCAGAGCCCTAGTAAAAGTTTATTATGGATTTGGGCCATCAGGCATCGCTTATCCATTTCTGGAGGCCTCCCATGCTGCAGAGCGAGAACGATGCGATACAGGAGAAGCTTTTGGACAGGGTCGCGAACCTCGATGCCGCAAGGCTAAGGTGGATCGTCGCTGTGATATTCACTTCTCTGCTTTTCTTTATAATCCTTGGGGTCTTCATCGCACCGGTCTCGGAACTCAGCACCCAGCAAACGGCTCAGTTCAAGATTTCGAAGAACACGAATACGGAACCTCTGGGAATAGATACCATCGCCATACCAACCACCTATTTCATGCATTTTCGGTTCGAGCTTACCCCGAATTATCTGGACCAACATGCCAGTGCCTACATCTATGTCTTCAAGAACGATGTACCCGATATGTCCCCGGATACGGTGGGTGGGGAGCTGCATGCTTACCTTAAAGGGGTGTCGTTCAGGAACGCGACCATCAATGCCGCCCACCCCGTGATCAAGTGGGACCTTGCTTTCAGGGACTGCGACACGAACCGCTATTATGTTATCATCTACAACCCGGACGATCCCAACGACCCCTACGATAACAAGGATGTCATCATGGACATGGAGTTCAATTACGAGCCTCTGCTTCCCCTTATCCCGGTTTTCTTCGTCCTTGCATTTATAGTGATCCTCCCGCTCGCCATCATCAGACTGTACGTGGTAGCTCAGAAGAAGAAGGAGCTTCGGGTGCTGCTGACCCTTGATCTCGAGAACCTCTCCAACGAGGACAAGTTAAGGCTGGGCATCCCCATCACACATGACCGGGCTCCTCCACAAGCGGAACCTATAAGGTCCCAGCCTCCTGTCTTCCAGCAACCTGGCCAGCTGAATTGATCCTGGGGTTTCCCTGATCGTAAAGACCCGTGGAGAACCCATCCCGGAGGGAGCTTAAGGAACACTTTTATCCCTCTACTGTCATACGAGCAATCCACCCCCTGGGGTGAGGAGGGGTTCCATGGACCCAGAACAGATCGCGCCTATTATCCGAGAGATAAAGGAGGCGCTTCCGGAAATAGAAGAGGAAAGACTGAGAACAGAATTGGACAGATACCTTCGCTACGGGATCGTACCCCTGGAAGCGAAGAAGGCCATAATCCGCAAGTTTGGAGGGACACCAGCGACATTCGCGTCCGCAGGCGAGAAAAAGCTCGGGGAACTCAAGGGCGGAGAGATGAACGTTGACCTGATCGTCAGATGCCTCTCCTCCAAAGAGAGGGAACAGAAGACGCAGAACGGTGACAGAACACTGGTAACGGGCCTCATTGCCGATGATACGATGATAAGAAGGTTCGTATCCTGGGAAGGGCAGATGCTCGATAAGGGGTCAACATACCTGATCAAGGGGGCTTCGGCCAAGACCTTCAGAGGGGAGGTCGAGATCAACCTTGGACTCTACACCAAGGTCGAGGATGCCCCAAACGGATCTCTGTCGGGATTGGATGTTACCAAGCTACCCCGGTTCGGCAACCTCCTGGAGCTGAAGCTGAAGGATGTCAGACCTGGAATGGGCAACATCCAGATCACGGCCAAGGTGATGGACCTTGAGAAGAGGACGATAGAGACCGACAAGGGCAAGAAGAACATCTATGACGGAATGCTTGCCGATGATACCAAGAGGGTCCGTTTCACATCCTGGTCCGATTTCGGTTTTGACATCGGGGATGCCTTGACGATAAGAGGGGCCTATGTCAAGGATTGGAGGGGAATACCCCAGATCAACTTCGACGAGAGGGCAGAGGTCCAGAAGGAAAAGGGGGTGGATTTCGATGTGATGAAGACACCCCGCCTATTCGCCGAGGACCTTATCAATGCCGGGGCCACTGACATCGAGATAACCGGGACGATAATAGAGATCCGGGAGGGATCGGGGCTGATCTTCAGATGCCCCGAATGCAACAGGGCTTTGGTCAACGGGAGCTGCTCCCTTCACGGACAGCAGACCGGGGTCGCTGACCTCAGGACGAAGGTGGTCCTGGATGATGGTACTGGCGCCCTCTTCGCCATACTGAACACTGAGATAACCGAACAGATACTGGACCGCAAGGTTTCCGAATGCGTAGATAAGTTCCGCGATGATGACAGGAAGATCATTGAGGAGCTCGACCGAAGATTGCTGGGCCAGGAATATGTTATGAGGGGGAATGTGATAAGGGACGATTTCGGCCCGACCGTACTACCGGCCCAGCTCAACCTGCGTGAGTCCGATGATAGGGAGGAGGCACGGACCCTCATGGATTCTCTGGAGGTGTTATGATGGCAAGGATGAGGGAGGTTGCTAGAAGGGTCTTCGCAGTGGAGTACAACAGGTCCCAGCACGAGGACAAGGGTCTGGAGGAGAACGCCCCGAATTACATCATCACACCACTTGGTGCAACAGTGAACCGCGTCTACTTCGTTGGTGTGATGATGACCAAGAGCAATACCGGTTCGGACGACTCCCCGCAGTACCGGGTGGAGGTCAGGGATCCCACGGGAACGTTCTATCTTTATGCCGGGCAGTACCAGCCTCAGGCCATCAACATGATCGCCGGGTTGGACCCCCCCACACTTGTGGGGGTGGTGGGCAAGGTCCGGACCTTCGTGAAGGAGGACGGTACTTTCTATGCCTCCGTCAAGCCCGAAGCTGTATTCCCTGTGGATATACCGCAGAGGGATCGTTGGATCGTGGAGACATCCAGGTTCACCATGGAGAGGTTGAGAGCGGTCAAGGACGCCATGGAGGAGGAACAACCATCCATCGACTCGCTCATGGAGAAGGGGCACCCGAAAAGGACCGCTGAGTCCGGGGTGAATGCCGTCGGTCTTTACGGCAACTTCGACCTGTCCCCATACAAAGAAGGGGTCAGGACAGCCCTGGACATGGTACTGGAAAGCGATGGTAAGAGCATAGGGCCGGGGACCGCGGACCGGGAGGTTCCCCAACTAAACATCGAAAAGGATGATAAGAACAATGCGGACCTGAAGGAACAGATCCTAAAGATCATCAACGATGTATCTGGGGAGAAGGGCGCCCTCTACCGCGACATAATCGCCAGATGCGAGAAGAGCGGGATCGACAAGATACAGCTCGAGGAGACCATCCAGGAGCTACTGGACGAGGGTCAGATCTACGAGCCGACGATAGGGATAATCAAACCCATATGAGGGGCTTCATTGACCAAGGATTGGATAAGGCAGAGGAAACGCGATCCCTACTACCGAAAAGCACGTGCTGAAGGATACGGGTCCAGGGCTGCCTACAAGCTAAAGGAGATGAACTCAAGGCTCCATATCATCACCACCGGGTCCAGAGTACTTGACATCGGAGCTTCTCCCGGTGGGTGGAGCAAGGTAGCATTGGAGACGGTGGGTCCTGGTGGTGTGGTTGTCGCCGTGGACCTTGTTCCGATGGATGCCCTGGATGGGGTGAAGTTCATCCCGGGTGACATCGAGGACCCCCTGGTTCTGGAGAAGGTGCTCAATATCTGCAGAGAGTTTGATGCGGTGATATCCGATGCAGCACCGAAGCTCTCCGGCAACAGGACCCTGGACCGTGGCAGGACCCTGGCGCTATCATGGGCGGTCCTGACGATAGCTTCCAGGGTGCTCCGGAAAAGGGGCAGCGTTCTGGTAAAGATGTTCCAGGGGTCCGAGGTGGAGGAGCTTATTGATGAGTTCGGTCCTCAGTACAGCAGCATCGACCGGATGAAACCGCGCTCCTCCCTTCAAAGGTCCATAGAGATCTTCATTGCGTTCAGGGGGAAGAAGGATGACCGGCAGATTGACCCTGGGGCTGTATAACTCGCTGGACCCTATCAAGCTGGCGGAAGCCCACAGACGTGCACTTGCCAGGGCAGCCCCGGTAGCTGCGGCCTTCGAATGCAATCTTGCTGTCTTCGGGTTTCCGTTCGATCCCGACCTGCATACCCCGCGGGAGATCGCCGAATGGCTCGTTACCACGACCTCCATAGGACAGGGCGGGGATTGGATCGTCAAACTTGCGGAAGAAGGACGATTCAATCATTTCCCTTTTCCAAAGGGGGGATTTCCACCACAGCTCGGAAAGGTGGTGATCGCCACAAGGAGGCCTGACGGCAGGATATCCGTTTCACCGCGCGATGTCTCCCTGATGCTGAGGGATGGGCGATCGATACTCCTGCTGTTCGGATTGGGCCCGAGAGGCCTTCCGGAAAAGGTCATGAGCATGGGTGAACATCACATGGACCTTACGACAAAGGGAGTGAGCCTGGAAACCTGTACCGCCATCGGGGCTGCTCCCGCAAGGATCATGACCTACCTGGAGATGACACGGCCCCGATAGAAGACCTTCACAAAGTGGGGAGCCAGCATATATCCAGGTGTTCGCACTCCATGAGAAGGTCCCTGGAGCAATAATCGCATTCCGGGATGGTCGACCCCATGGAAAGGGGGGGATTCTGGTCCAGTATTGCTCGGTAGGAGTTGTGGACCTCCCCTGTGCTGAAGGGTTCCCCCGTTTCAAGGGAATCGGACACCAGATAGGTTGCCATCTGGGAGAAGACCGGTACATCATCGAACATGGGTTCCTCCTGGTATCCCGAGAACCTCGATCCGCAGCTTGTACAAAAATAGACCGTGTGCCCCTGGGGTCCGGTGAAAGGCAGAAGGACACCGTTCTGACAGATCTTGCATTCGGCATAGTCCATGTTCCTCACCTGCACCTGGTATGTCACTCGTGGATTTTAACGCTAACGGAGGCGGACCTCCTCGACCCGTGCAATTACTTCCTCCATCAGTTCAGGAAGCCCGGCCTTGTCCGATCCCCTTTGGAGAAAGAGAGCATCCGCCCTTGTTATTGGATATCTGGGGGCAGCAATACATCCCGAGGTCCGCCTGATGGATATGCTGAAGGTCCCGATCTCCTTACCAATATTCTCGATCTCCACCTTGTCGAACCCTATGAGAGGCCGGATGATCGGATGCCTAACACCCGCACTTACTGCGGCCATATTATGAAGTGTCTGGGAAGCTACCTGCCCCATGGAATCCCCCATTACTATACCATCAAGGTCCCATCTATCGCACAGAAGGTCCGCAAGTTCAAGCATGGCCTTCTTGCAGAGTACGCAGGTATACCTCGGGTCCGATCTCTCCTTGAAGGCCGTCAGGAAAATGCCATGGGGAGCCCGATATAATCGGACCCTGCCGGGGTACTGCCGCTCCAGATGGGAAGCCAGCTCGTTCACCTTTTCCATCTCGTCGTCCCCTCCCAACGGACGTGGGTCCATGTTAAGTATCCTGATATCGGCACCCGCTCTCAGCATCAGGTGGGTTGCCACCGGAGAATCTATCCCCCCCGACATCAATGAGATGTACCTCAGGCTTCTTCCTCCAGCAAGGTCTCTACAAGTTCCTTCAATTCAAGTACATCCTCCGGCTCGAATGTGAACTCGGACCTGTGGGGACATTCGTCATCGAAGAGCGGCTCCATGGACGGGACCGACATTATCAAAGGGAACGATCTGCACCCCCTTGGGCGTATGTCATAGACCGTGCAGCTTCCTTCGGGCGACAGGAAAACACATCTCCCATCGATGTTCCGAAGCTGCCTCGTGTCCTCATCATAGAACTCGCTCCTGCCGGAAGCGAGGAGGCGTTCAACATCCTCACGGGTCAGTGGCATCTCCGTCCCTATGCAGCAGAAGCTGCATCCATGCTTCCTGCAGACAGTCCCCTTCAAACATGCCTTCCCCCGTCGAGCGTGACCCCTGTCTGCCCCTGGTAGGTCCCCGAACGGTCCTCGTAAAGCTGTTGAGGGCTGGACGAGAGTTTGACAAGGACAAGCTGGCAGATCCTCTCCCCGATGGGAAGTGAGACCCCCTCCGGACCGAGGTTCGTCACGGAGAAGGTCAGTGTTCCCTTGAAACCCGCATCGACAACACCGAACCCGCCTGTCAGCCCCTTCCTGATGAACGAGGACCTCATCCAGAGATTACCGCACAGGTCGGGGGGTATCTCCAGGAACTCCCCGGTCGATACAAGGCACCAATCTCCGGGCGCCAGGTAGACCTGGCCGATGGTGACCTTCCCCTCCGGGTTCCTGGTATATACCTCCGATATGGTGAGGTCATATCCGTTCGGGGTCAGGTTCCTCTCCCTGAACGGTTCTATCCTCATGGCCCCCCTCTCCAGCCGGGAAACGATATCATGGTCTGAAAGGACTACCATGAAAAGGGTCTAGGGGGACCATGAGTAATATCTTTTCTGTTCGCCTTCGCAATGCTTTTGTAGTAGCGAGCTTTGACGCATAACCCCGGTGATGATCATGTTGCACAGCGAGCCCTTTTCGGGCGTCGAGGAAGATATCGACGATCCGGAAGTGGATATCTCCGTTTCCGTGAAGTGCCCTTTCTGCCCCCGTACCTTCTTGGGCGACAGGAATGATGTGGAAGAGGAGCTCTTCCTGCACCTGTGGAAGGTCCACGAGGAGGATACCCTCGGATACATGCTCAGCAATATGTACATACCCGACGAGATCCGGGAGAAGATCTTCAACGAGATGGGGCCAGACTACGTCTCCTGGGTCGTCGATTCGGCCGGAGAGATACAGGAAGACCTTTAGTAGCCCTTTATGGTCTCCCTAAGTGCACAGGTCAAGAGATCATCATATCCCTGGAGATCGCCGACTCCCCCGGGTTCATCGGTATCGATCCTCGAAGGGTCTGCCCGTTCAGGAAATATTCAGATCGAAAATGGGATGTTCCTGCAAAGATTTAAATCCGCATATTTACTCAAATCCTCGGGAGGTCATTGTAAGTATAGCAGCGAGTGAAAACTAACAGGGAGGAAGGGTTCAATGAGAAGGTTCTCGAGCATCGACTTCATGCGCGGGTTCGCCATCTGGATGATGATAATGTTCCATGTCATCATGAGATGGTATGACGGTAGCTGGATCCAGGATGGGGACCTGGAAGGGGTTCCAATGGTGGGTCTTGTGTTCTTCCTGATAGTTGTCTACTTCTCTGCATGGGCCGGTTTCTTCCTCCTCGTGAGCTCCATCGGCAACATGATCTCGATGTACCGCAACCTCGAGAGGGGTAAGTCCTGGAAGAAGGTCATGACCTTCCAGATAGTAGGGGGGTTGCTCCTGCTTCTGGCTGCTGTGCTCGTGGAGTCCACCATCGGATACCATGCATTCCTGGGATATGCGGTTGAGGGTAAGTTCGACAGGTGGACGACGATCCTTTACCGAGGGTTCCACATGGAAACGATCCACACGATCGCCTTCTGCGTGATCGTGAACGGTATAGTGCAGGGGCTGCTCTCCAGGAACGGAGGCCATGCCAAGATCAAAAGGAACATCCGGGTCTATGCTTTGCTTGCGGTCCTGTCCGTCGCTTTGACAGGTCCGGTCTACAAGGCGCTTAGGATGATCGTTCCGGGGTATCCGTTTGCGAAGTGGGGATCCTCCATCGTCGGGAGCCTCGATGTCCAGTATCCAGTGATAGGGGAATCGAGCATATGGGATATCCTGCTGAAGGCTGTCATGTTTCCCCTGGGTGGGAATCCCGAACCACTCTTCCCCTATCTGGCCATAACCTTCATCGGGTCCATCATCGGGATATATCTCTGCCAGAAGGACTGCCCAAGGAAGATGCCCAGGAACGGTATCCTCTTCGGGGTCGGACTTGCATCGGTGGGATTAATCGGCACGGTTGTGGTAATAGCCCTGGGTATCGGTGACCCGGAACGCTTGATGGATAATTTCTACCAGCCCCCTGGTCTTTACCCCACATTATGGTTCTGGTGGTTCCTGTTCCTCACCGGGGGTCAGCTCGCCGGGGTCCTTCTGGTCCTGAGGCTGGTCGAATTCCGGGGGAGGGGGAGGGAATTCGGGAAAAGAACCCTCTCCATCCGAAGGTACGGTTACGTCGCCTTCTCCATCTACACATTCCAGTTCATAGATGCCATACCTCGGGCACTGATGGGTGTTTTCCCTTTCGTGTCAGGGAAATGGCCTTACCCCGAAAATATCGGGTGGTGGCTACCGGTACTGGTCATGATGCCGATGACACTCCTGCTCTGGGAGATCGTCCTTCGGGCATGGGAGAAGGTGGAATATGTGGGCGGTATGGAATGGTGCATGGCAAAGATTGCAGAGAAGGTTCTCCCCGGGAGACGGGAAAGGACAGAAGGCCGGAAAAGATGGTGGCAGGCTGCAAGGCTCGATGCAAAGGAATATCTGTACCGACCCGAGTGGCTGAACGTGGTCGAGAGGAACGGTATAGACCACGGTAGAAGGAATGAATCAAAGCTTGCCTTTTCTCTGTCATTGGGGGGGCTTTTCTTTTTCCCTCTCGCTCCTGTCAGCATGTGGATCGGTCGCACGTCGATGAAAGAGGAGGGGCGCAATATCATCAACCTGGCAGCCCAGGTGATCTCTATCACCACGATGATCGGCTATGCGGGTCTGATGGTTGCACTGTGCCTCATTCCCGCTCCGAGCTTCTGAGGAAGGGTGAGGAATAGTACGTTATGTCCACTTACTTCCTCATGAGAAGTACTATAACGACCACCACAATCAATATCAGGAGGATGGCCAAGATCGCAGCCACTATCAGGATGATGATGAGGAGACTACCATCATCACTGGAGCCCTCCTTGTCGTATGCGCCAATGTTCTTTTCTGCATCATCCGTGCTCATCGGCTCGAGCTCGAAGGAATCGACCGAACCGGGCAGATCATCCATCCCGAGGTCCTCTCCAAGGCTATCAATCTTCATTGAAACGAAGAAGCCTTCCTCCGGGCAGTAGAGTAACTTCATTCCCGAGAGCCCCGAACTTTCCTCCTCCTCGAAGAGATAGTCATCATCATCCAGAAGATAATCATCATAGGGGTCCACATATTCCTCTTCCCCGAACTGGATAACGTAGGCCTCGGAAGATGACCCGTCGGAGAGCGTAACCATCTCGGTCCCGGTACACATGAGGGGTATGCTCAAGGGGACCACCTGCTCCTGGATGATGCCGTCCTTTATATCCTCGCTGCCCGTATCCAGTTCCTCGAGTATTATCGGGAAGGCCATGCTCTCCTCGAGCATATCAGATAACAACTCCTCGGGGAGTCCATCGGCATCGATGGTCCCCTGGTAGGTCCCAGAGAGGGTGACGTTGGATCCCGCGATCCATTCCTCGTCCACCTCTATCGGGAAGTTGAAGAGATCAAGGGGTGGATCGAACTCCATATCCATGGTGGCCGTAATATCGGCGGACCCGGAGACGTCGTAATCACTGTATTCCACCGTCATGATCTCCTCGTAGGTCTCCTCATCGTAATC